>DATENQ010000019.1:0-2078 GCA_035275005.1 Pyrinomonadaceae bacterium
AACTCCGCTCTCGGAAATCGTCGCGCGGATTGCATCGGCGACCCGCTCTTCCCGAACGGCGAGCGTGGTCCAAATGGCTGGGCCAACCCCGCTTCGTTCCAGGCCGCGCCCGATTCGCGTCGCGGCACATGCGGCGTCGGCACGATCGAAGGCCCGGGCGCGCAGACGTGGGACTTCTCGCTACGTCGGAATTTTGGGTTGACGGAGAGGTTTAAGCTGCGGTTCCAGGCTGATATATTTAACGCTTTCAATCGAACCAATTTCCGCGATCTCGAGAGTAATCGCAGTGCCGGAGCGTTTGGGCAGATTTCGACGGCCGGCCCGCCGCGAAATATCCAGTTTGGATTGAAACTTATTTTCTAAATGAAATCGGTTTTTATCTGTGTCATCTGTGTAACTCTGTTTGTTACGGCGCGGGCGAACACCGTTGCTACTGCGGATCTACGCGACGAAGTAAACACGTTTCTCGGCAAGGAACTGGCGGCGCATCTCGCGGCGATCAAGTCGCTCGATCCGCCGCCGGATCGAATCCTCGGAGTGCCGACTACGGGTGAATACTCGTGGGGCACGTTCATGCGTTCGCTTGCTGCGTACGCGGAGACCACCGGCAATCGCGAGCTTGCAGGCCGCGATCTGGCGAAGACCGTGGGCCAGATTGGTCTGATTGAATCACGCGCCGGGAGCAAAGCGTTTTCGCAGCTTTATGCGGCGCTCGCGTTGCGTCACTTCGGTCGCGATTTGAAAACTAATGCCCTCTGGCAGAGTTTGTCGCCGGAAGAGCAGACGGCGTGGCGCTCTTTGCTGAATCCGGAGCGCTTCTACGATCCGAAGACCAATCGCGTGATCGATCTCGCGGAGAATTATCTCGGCGTCGCGTCGCGTATCGCGAGTATCGGTTACGAGCTTGGTATCTCGAACGATCGCGCGTTTCTCGACAAGCTACTCGATCGCGCCGCAGTCCAGTTCACCGAGGGCAATCTTTACGCTGACGATGCGCCGCCGACGGGGCGTTTCGATCGTTACTCAAACGAGTACGCGCGCTACATCTGGGAAGCCGCGGAGACGGTGGGTCGTAAGGATCTGCTCGACAAGATTCGTCCATCGTTGAAAGCGCAGATGCGACTTTGGTGGGACGTGGTTTCGGAAGATGGTTACGGTTACAACTGGGGGCGTAGTCAGGGCGTGGTCAGTTATCTCGACACGCCCGAGATCGTAGGCTTTCTGGCGGCGCATCCGGAGTTTCGGCCCGCGCCGCTCGCGGACATGGCCGCACTTTATTATCAGGCGTGGAATTATCTGCTGCACGACTATCGTGCCGACGCACACTTGCTTTCGATCTTTGCATTCGGGCGCGGCAACTACGCTTACATTTCGCGCGATCGTGAGTGGCAGCAGACCACCGGGTTCTTTGGTAAGCTGGCGAACTCGCACACGTCGATCATGAATGCGTTGGAGAAGGAAGGGATTACTACTTTTCCGGTGGTTCCGACTTTGCCGTCAGTTGCGCGTTTCGAGTTCTTTCGCAAGACGCCTGAGCGATCGGCGGGTGTTTGGGTAGTGCGTCAGGGGATGTTGCGGTTCGCGTTGCCGATCACGACGGGTACAAAGCCGGGGATGTCGGATTATCAACCGTCGCCACACGGTTTGCCCGGATTCGCCGCGCCGGTCGAACAGGTCTATCCATCGTTAACACCTTTTATCGAACTTGCCGATGGGCGCACTGTCGTGGCGACCGATGGGGCCGACATGATTGAGCCATCCGCTAACGGCCGCACGTTACGGGCTCGCTGGACCAGGTGGGCCGTCGTTGGATTGCCTCCGGGAAAGCTGCAGGATGTTGGACTCACGAGTGAGGTCGTGTGGCGCATTGAGGGTGGCGCGCTGACACGCGAGGAGACGTTGAGCTCGAAGCAACCCATCAGCATTCGTCGCTGGCGGATGGCCATTCCGTCAACGTACAGCAATATCGATATGGAGATGCTTAAGCGAGGCGCCGTTCGTTTCAAGTCACCAAAGGGAACACTCGACGTGACGTTTGGCGCCGACTTTCCGGTCCAGGCAACCGTTGTTGCGGCAGG
>DATENQ010000020.1:0-6982 GCA_035275005.1 Pyrinomonadaceae bacterium
GGCTTGAGTCGCATCAACTCCGCGAGCATTTCGGCGCGCGGGATAACCGGGATCGAGCGACGATTTGCTTCGAGAACTTCAGGATTGTCGTTACGAACAGCGGTCGAGCAAACAACGACGTGCGGCTGGCCCACATTGTCCGCTGCATGACCCTCGAAGAACTCAACCCCCATGTGCTGCAAGCGATCGGTGACGTTGGAACGTTTCATGTCCGATCCGGAAACGCGAAAACCGAGATTTACGAGCACCTCGGCAATGCCGGACATGCCGATCCCACCGATGCCCACGAAATGAACGTGTTGAATTCTGCGAAACATACTTTTATTTTTTAGCCACAAAAAAGGCACATAAAGCACAAAAATATTTTTCCGTTCACGCGGTTAAAAACTTCATTTGTTCTTGCTTTCACTTTTGTGCCTTTTGTGCCTTTTTGTGGCTAAGCTCTTCAATGATATCTACGGCCGCTGCCGCGGCATCGCCATGCGCTAACTTTCTGCTTGCTTCTTCCATGCGATTCAATTCTTCCGGCGCCTGGACCAACTTCTCGATCTCAGCGACTAACCTGTCGCCGCTCACATCCTGCTGCAGGATCATTCGCGACGCGCCCGCCGCCTGTAACGCTTCCGCGTTCTTGCGCTGGTGATCGTCGGCGGCAAACGGAAACGGGACCATGATCGACGCCTTGCCCGCGGCAATCAGCTCCGCTGTCGTCGTCGCGCCCGCGCGACATAGCACCAGATCAGTCGCGGCGAAATCTGCCATCATGTTGTCAATGTAACTACGAACGTCAGCACGTTCGCCCCAACCAGCTTCTTCGTAAGCTGCCTTCACCTTTTCAAGATCCGCCGGCCCGGTCTGGTGCTTGATCCGCAGCTCGACCGGAATCGCTTTCAACCTCGGCAACGCGGCGATCATCGCTTCATTGATCGCGCGCGCCCCCTGCGAACCACCAAACACCAGCAACGAAAACTTTCCCGGCTCGCGTTGCTTTGCCGGTATCTCAAAAAACTCGCGGCGCACCGGATTGCCCGTGACCTTAGCTTTACCGCGAAAGTACGGCAGCGCTTGTTCGAACGAAACCGCTGCGCGATCGACAAAGCGAGCCAGCACGCGGTTGGTCAAACCCGGCAGCGCGTTTGACTCCATCACGAGGGTCGGACGATTCGTGAGCGCGGCAGTCAACACCACCGGTCCGGAAACATAACCACCTGCGCCTACAACCACGTCCGGCTGAAACTGTCGCATCAGCTTCCGAACCGCGATAAAACTCTTCGGCAGCACTGCGATTCCCTTCACACGCGCGCCGAGACTCACATTCTTCAACCCGGCACTTTCAATGAGCGATAATTCAAAACCTGCCTGCGGCACTAAACGCGTTTCGAGCCCACGCGCGGTACCAACAAAATGCACCTCCGAACTCGCATCGCGCCGCATGATCTCCTGGGCCACCGCGATTCCCGGATAAATGTGTCCGCCAGTGCCACCGGCTGCAATCATCACTTTCATTGCCAATTGCCGATTGCCGGCTGCCGATCCAACCGTTGCTCATACTTCTTGCCTAAATTGGCGATCGGCAATCGAAAATCGGCAATGTTTCCGCTTGCGTGTTGCGAAACGTTGAGCAGAATCCCGACCGCCGCGAGTGTCGGCACGAGGGACGATCCGCCGTACGAAATGAACGGCAGCGGGATTCCTTTTGTTGGCACTAGCGACAGCACCACACTAATATTAAAGAGCGCCTGCGCGACGATGCTGGTAACGATTCCCAGGCTCAGCAACATTCCGAACCGATCGGGCGCGAGCAACGCCGTGCGTACACCGCGCCAAAGGAAAAGTCCAAACACCGCAACAACAGCCAACGCGCCTACCAATCCCAACTCCTCGCCGACGACCGCAAAGATAAAATCGGAGTGCGCAAATGGCAGAAACAACATCTTCTGTTTGCCCTGTGCGAAGCCGAGACCGTTTGTGCCTCCCGATCCGATCGCGATCAACGATTGCACCACCTGAAAGCCTGCGCCCTGCTGGTCAGCCCATGGATCGAGAAACGTGATCAGGCGTTGCAAACGCCACGGCACAAAGATCAGTAAACCAGCCGCCACCACCAAAGCGGGTGCAGCCGCCATCGCGAGGTGAAGCACCCGCGCTCCGGCCGTGTAGATAACGACGACGAAGATCAATGCCAGCATCATCGACGTGCCGAAGTCGGGCTCGATCACGACGAGCGCGGCAAGCCAACCTGTAACGATGCCGCAGGGAAGAAACGTGCGCCAGAAATCTCCTTCTTCGCCTGCTCGCTTCTCGAGAAAGTAGGCGAGGAAAATTATCAGCGCGAGTTTTGATACCTCGGACGGCTGCATTGAGAAAGCCCCAAACTTCAGCCACCGGTGCGCGCCGTTCGTGCTGCTAAAACCAAAAACTGCCATCAAGCCGAGCGTGCAGAGAACCAGCAAGCCATAGACGATGCGACGGCTCTTCAGTAATTGATAGTTAAACTGCATCGCCAGCAGCATCACGACGAAACCGATCGCAACCCAGACGCCCTGCTTGATCACGTAATGAAACTGATTACCGTTCTCCTTCTGCGCGATAACGGCCGACGCGCTGTAGACCATCACCACGCCAAACAGCGCGAGTCCGACAGTCGCCGCGAACAGCCATTTATCTGGAGCGAGTTTCCGAGCCATTTCAGTACGTCAAACCGTTTTCACGCGAAGACGCAAGCGAGCAAAGAAGAGTCATGTTCCTTCTTTGCTCCTTTGCGTCTTTGCGTGAAACATCACCTCATCTTTAAATACCTTTCCGCGGTGTTCGAAGCTGTCGAACATGTCGAAGCTCGCACATGCCGGTGCGAGCAATACGACGTCACCCTTTTCAGCGGCCTTGAATGAACGTGCGACCGCGTCTTTCATATCCGATGCGCGCTCAAACGGCGCGCTGCTTCCCAATTCATTCTCAATCGTCCCTGCGTCTTCGCCGATCAGCACAAGCTTTCTCACTTTCGATCGAACCAGCGGCTCCAGCGGCGCGTAAGGTGCTTTCTTCCCTCTGCCACCGAGAATCAGCACGACCTTTCCTACTTCCTGCTCGAATGCTTCAAGCGCTTTCAGAGTTGCATCAACGCTCGTGGCTTTTGAGTCGTTGTAAAACTTCACGCTTTCAATCTCGGCTACAAACTCCAGCCTGTGCTCGACCGGATCGAAACGTTTTGCCGTGGCATTCATCGACTCAATGCCCGCGCCCGCCGCGAGTCCGGCCGCAAACGCTGCCGCAACGTTCTCGACGTTGTGCAGCCCGCGCAGTTTCGTCTCATCGACATTCAGCAACACCCGGCCGCCAATAACCAATTCACGCCCTCGCAGATAAACTCCGTTCTCCACTTCCTTCCTAACGCTGAAGCTGAACACCTTCGCTCGCAACCCACTCGCCCACGACGAAACTGTCGGATCGTCTGCATTGAGCACCGCCACATCTTCCGCCGTCTGATTCATAAAGATCCGGTGCTTCGCAGCAGCGTAATCATTGAACGTTTCGTAGCGATCCATGTGATTCGGCGTCACGTTCAGAACGACTGCGATCGACGGATGAAACGTCTTGATCGTCTCCAGCTGAAAACTCGAAAGCTCAGCAACCGTCCAACCGTCATCTCTCGAGCTCTCGACCATCGAGATTAGCGCTTTACCGATGTTGCCCCCGACCTGCACTGTCATTCCCGCATCGCGAAGCAACTCACCAATTAGCGACGTCGTAGTCGTCTTGCCGTTGCTGCCCGTGATGGCAACGATTCGTCCTTTCAAATAACGAGCGGCGAGCTCCACCTCGCCAATAACTTCAGCACCGGCGCGTTCCGCGTAACGAATCGGAATGATGTTCGCCGGAACACCCGGACTAACGACGACCAGATCGAGCTGATCGAGCAACCAACTCGGCGCCTCGCCCGGGAGCAAACCCACGCCCGACTCTTTCAGCGCCAGAGCATCCGGCGTCCACTTCTCAAGCGGCTTCTGATCCGTAAGCGCGACGACCGCTCCCTGGGCCAACAGAAATCTTGCCGCCGCAATCCCGCTTCGCGCCGCCCCGATTATCAAGACTTTCTTACCCGCTAGTTCCATTACCGCAGTTTCAACGTCGACAGACTCAACAACGCAAACAAGATCGCCAGTATCAAAAACCGAAACACAATCTTCGACTCTTTCCAATCCTGCATCTCGAAATGATGGTGCAGTGGCGTCATCTTAAAAAGGCGCCGCCCGGTTCCGGTCGTGCGTCTTGTCATCTTGAACACACTGACCTGCAACATCACCGACAGCGCTTCAATCACAAACACGCCGCCCACCATCAACAACATAAACTCCTGCTTCGTCAGCACCGCCACCGTTCCCATTGCCCCGCCGATGGCGAGGCTGCCGACGTCGCCCATGAACACCTGCGCAGGCGGCGCGTTGTACCAGAGAAAGCCGAGACTCGCGCCTGCCATCGCGCCACAAAAGATCGTCAACTCTGCCGCTTCCGGCCGGTGTGTCAAATCGAGATATCCGGCCCAACGCGCGTCGCTGCTGAGATACGTGAAACCGGTCAACGCGCTCATCGCGATGAACGTGATGCTGATCGCCAATCCATCCAAACCATCCGTCAGGTTCACCGCGTTGGAAGATCCCAACAGCACCACCGCGATCAGGATCAGATATAAATAAGGACCGATATAACTCTTGCCGAACGGGTCGGCGGCGACTTTGAAAAACGGGATACTGATATTCCACGAATAACCAGTGCCGCCGAGAAACTTGACTGCTCCGAAAAGCACTGCCCAAACACATACCGCCACCAGCAACTGCGCGAGCAACTTTTGCCGCCCCGTTAATCCCAGGCTGCGCTGCTTCGCCATCTTCGAGTAATCGTCAATAAAGCCGATTGCGGCGAAGGCCAACGTCGCGAGCATCGCCGTCCAGACGTAAATGCTCGTCAGTCGCGCCCACAGCAGAGTCGAGATCAAAACCGATCCGACGATCAGCACGCCGCCCATCGTGGGCGTGCCGCGTTTCACCTGGTGCGCCTGCGGGCCTTCCTCTCGAATCTGCTGGCCCACGTTCCATTCTTTCAACGCCTCGATCAGCCTGCCGCCGAAGAAGAGCGATATCAGCAACGCCGTGATCGTCGCGTACGCGGTGCGAAACGTGATGTACTGAAAGACGTTGAGCGCCTTTACGAGATACCAATCCTTATCCTTGAAATGGGTGTAAAGGAGCTCGTAAAGGAAGTAGTAGATCATTTAGTTCTATCTTTGTCTCACGCAAAGACGCAAAGCTTTGTTATCTTGTTTTCTTTGCGTCTTTTCTTTGCACCTTTGCGTCTTTGCGTGAGATCACGTCTGGTCTTCTCCCGCCAACGGAAACTGCTCTCGCAACGCTTTCACGATCTTGTCCGTCGCCACGCCGCGCGAACCTTTCACCAAAATCAGATCGCCTTCTTTGACTTCCTTAATCAACTCTGTCGCCGCTTCATCCGACGAGTTGAAAAATCTTCCCGCCGAGAGTCCCGTCTCATACGCGCCGGCGACGATCTCTCGCGCCAACCCTCGCACGCCAAAAAGCACATCGATCCCGTAGCTTGCGATCTCTCTGCCGGCCTCACGGTGCAAAGCGACTTCATCAGGTCCGAGCTCAAGCATCTCTCCGGCGATCACTACCAGTCGCTTACGACCACGACCACCTTCCGCCATTGTCCGCACCATGTTCAGCAACGAGCGCGGATTGGAGTTATACGAATCATCGATCACCGTAAATCCCATCGCGAAATCGAAAACTTCGCCGCGCATTTTCGGCGGTTGCGCCGTGCTCAACGCTTGCGCAATTTCTTCCGCGGTCAACGAAAACGCCGTTCCAACTGCCGACGCCGCCAGCGCGTTGCTCAGATTGTGACGCCCGCTCATCCCGAGTGACGCGGGGGCTTCTCCCAAAGGCGTGCGCAAACGAAAGTCGATGCGGCCGAGCGACTTCGTATCGATCTCACTTGCGGAAACATCCGCCGCGTTGTCGATACCAAACGTCAACGTCCGGCCCTGATGTTTCTCGCGCATCTTCATCACCAGCACGTCGTCAGCATTCAGAATCGCAGTGCCCTCCGGCTTCAGTCCTTCAATCAACTCCGCTTTCGCCGCGGCGATGTTCTCAATCGTGCCGAGATACTCGAGATGCACCGGCGCTACCATCAGTTCGACCGCAACATCCGGCGGCGTGATCTTGCACAGCCGCTGAATCTCGTGTGTCGGCGACGACATCCCCATCTCCAGCACCGCGAGATCGAATTGCTCCGGCGAACGATCCTCACTGACCATGCGCAAAACCGACAGCGGCAGTCCCAGACCGTTGTTGTAGTTGCGCTCACTCTTCAACACGCGATTTCCAGCAGATTGAAGAACGTGCGCCGTTAACTCTTTCGCCGTCGTCTTTCCGGCGCTACCGGTGATCGCGACGACTGGTTTTCCCCAGGCCGTGTAGACGCGATGCGCAAGCAGTTGCAAAGCAGCGATCGCATCCTCAACCAACAGCAAGCGATCCTTCACACTTTCGAGATAAGCATCGCCGTTAACACGATCCTCGCGCGCCACCGCCGCAATCGCGCCACGCTCAAACGCGTCGCCGATAAAGCGATGCGCGTCGACAAACTCACCATTAAAACCGGCGCGGGCGTAGTCCTGCTGCGACAGTGCAAAGAACAGCTCGCCCGCGCCTACCGAACGCGAGTCGATGGAATAGTCTCTAATCTTTTTGTCAAACATCTCGGCGCTGACGCTCGTCGCATTCGCGCCCATCAAAGCTGCTGCCTCGCCAAGGTTCACGTTATTACGGCCTCTTCCAACTCCATCGATTCTTCCTCTTGTGGGGGATGATGTTGTGCCCGGAGGGTTGATCGCTGGCTGCGTAGTCGTCTTCTGCAATCAGCAATGCCGTAGTTTACGTCATCTTCAAGAGTTTCTTCATCT
>DATENQ010000021.1:0-6299 GCA_035275005.1 Pyrinomonadaceae bacterium
TGAACCTTAACAACATGATTTCGCACCACGGGCGGCCACAGAGTGCCGCCCCTACAAAATGCTTATTAAGCAAAAATCTTGCTCAGCAACAACCGCGCTACATTTTTTTGCATCACAAGGAGCGAAGTCGCAAGCCAGTATCGCGATCGTCGATGATGAAAAAGTACTAGCACGAGCTATCCCCAGGCTCAACTAAAACCAAAAATTTAAGAGTCGCTGTCAGTTGAAACTCTTCAGTTTCACTTTTGTGGCAGTGTGTCTTTTGGAGGCAGCTATGAGCCGTCGATGGCTTCTTTCCCTGTTGTGCCTTGCTGTGCTGTTTCTTTCGCTGGTGCAACTCACACGCGCGCGTGACGAGCTAATAGTTAACGAGGCCGGCAGCAGGATTTTCCTGGAAAAGAATCCCGCGCAGGTGTTGCTCGCAGTTGAGAATCCTTCGACCGCCATCGTAAAGGCAAACGTTCAACTCGAGCTTCTCGACCCGCGCGATAACAGCATAGCCAGGACAACTCAGGTTCAGACCGTAGCTCGTGGTAACCAAACGCTCAGACTGTCGCTGCCCTTCTCGAGCACCGGCGAACGAGAACCCAATCGCGTGCTCTGGTATCGACTTCATTACCGGCTCAGTCCTCAGGAATCTCCTGCTGAGACACTCGCCGATGGGATCATCTCGCTGTCCGAGATGACGCCGGATGTTTTTGAGCTGAAAGTCTCAGCCGCTCAGATGGTGCGCGAAGGAAATCGATATCAGGTCCGCGTCCAGGCAGCTCACCCAATAACACATCATCCGGCTTCGAATGTTCGCGTCGACGCCGTGGTCACGCTCGAAGGCAACGACGACAAGAACGTAAAGCTCACTGCCTCGAAATCAACTGATTCCAAAGGTAATGTTTCGCTGAATTTTGCGTTACCGTCTCGCTTTCCGCACTCTCGACCTAACGGCGGCGAGCTTGAGGTGACCGGCACTAAAGGCGCAATTGTTGTTCAGACGAAAGGTGAAGTTCTCGTCGATCAGTTTACGCGCATTCTCATCAACACTGACAAGCCGCTCTATCAACCCGGCCAGGTGATGCATATCCGCGCTCTCGTCCTCACTCCCTCCACCCAAGCGCTGGCGACCCAAAACACATACTTCAAAATATGTGATCCGGAAGGTGCAGTCCTATATCGCACCGCCGCGACTACCTCACGCTTTGGGATCGCCAGCGCTGATTGGGGTATACCGGAAAACACGCGCCTGGGAGATTACCGGATCTCGGTGGGTATTGAAGGTGGCGAGGACGAGGCGGGACAAGACGTTCGCATCGGTCGTTACGAACTGCCTAACTTCAAGGTCAACGTAGATCTGGATCGCAAGTTTTACCTGCCGGGTCAGGACGCGACCGTCACAGTCAAGGCCGACTACTTGTTTGGTCAGCCGTTGTTGCGTGGGAACGTGCGCGTCGTGCGCGAATCTGAGCGCGAGTGGGATTATCGCAAACAGAAATGGGAGATCACGGAAGAATCGGAAGAAAAAGGTGAAACGAACGCGGACGGATCCTTTGTTGTCAAACTTGATCTCAGCTCACTTCACGAAGATCTGAAAGACTCTGATCACCAGCGCTTCCGAGACGTCACTTACGCCGCTTACTTCACCGATCCTACAACCAACCGAACAGAACAACGTCGCTTTGACGTGCGTGTAACACAGGATCCGATTCACGTTTACTTCCTTGAGAATTACGACGGGAGCTACCGACCTGAACTGCCCGCGAAGTTCTACGTCTCAACGTTCTATGCTGATGGATCACCGGCGCGCTGCAAGCTGAACGTTAGTTTCAGTAAGGACGCTGATACTCCCGACACCGCAAAACACGGGGTAACAGTCACGACTAATCGTTATGGTTTGGCACAAGTCAGCGCCCCGGTGCCAAAAGAATTCGGAGACGAAGAGGAGATAGGCGTCGTTCTTTCCGCGTCAGACTCCAGTGGTCGAAAAGGAACTGAAACCGAGCAAATTCGCTTTAATAACAACCGGCGCGTGCGCGTTGAGACGGACAAGACAATCTACCGGCCCGGGGAGCCAATCAATGCGGTTATCACTGCGAGCGGTGATGAAGAAACAGTGATTGCTGACCTGGCGGGAGAAGCGGGTTTAATCCGGTCCGAACGCGTACGACTACGCGATGGTCGTGCGTCGATCAGTTTTCCTTTCAGACCCGAGTTCAAAAATCGTGTAAGCATTGTTGCTTACCCTGACTCTGCGACGTCGTCGGGTAATATCGGAACACGCACGGTTTTATATCCACACAACGTCGAGCTGAATGTTAATGTGCGATCTTCTCGAGACACTTATCGTCCCGGCGAAGACGCCCAACTCAACTTCAGCGTGAGTTCGCCTGACGATCGTTCGCAAGAGAGCGCGCTGGGTGTGGTCGTGTTGGACCAGGCCGTGGTTGAGCGGTTTCGTACCGATCAGGAGTTTGGTGGTCAGTCTTACGGTTTCGATAACGCTATCCAGCGATTCCTCGGGCTCGAAGATCAAGTAGCGGGCATCAGCTTGAGAGATCTTCAGCGCCTCAACACATCACAACCTATCTCTTCAGACATGGATCTCCTTGCGGCAGTGCTGCTGAGAAATACTATCAATTATTACCCGAGTTTTTATTCCAGCGATGAATTCGAACCGGACGCCGCGGCAACGCTGTTTGGCGACTCAATCAAAAACCAACTCAAGCCACTGAAAAAAGCTCTCTCCGATCGTTACGACCGCACGATGGAATATCCGTCGGATGCGACGAAACTGCGAAGTTCGTTATCGCAGTCGCAGATCGATTTCAACGGCGTGCTCGATCCGTGGGGTATGCCTTACCGCGCTGAATTCTCCGTCGACAAGCAAAACGATAAGTTGTCTCTGTCAACCAGCGGGCCCGATAAACGCTACGGTACGCCGGATGATTTTGTCGTTGAGCAAATGAGCTGGCCGTATTTTCGTGAGGTTGGTGACGCAATCGATCGGGCCGTCACGCGTTATCACCAGCGAACCGGAAAATTCATTCGCGACGCAGCAACGCTGCGCGAAGAAGTCTCAGCCGACGGCTTAAGCCTCGACCGGATCAACGATCGCTGGGACAAACCATACCGGCTCGACTTTGAGGTTGAAAACAGCAATTTCGTACTCAAGATCCGCAGTGCTGGTCCAGACAAGCAGTTCTCGACCGACGTGCAGTATCTGTTCGATGATTTCATTATCTGGAAGTCTGCAATCGATTACTTCGACGAGTCGCGTACGCAAATAGACGCTGCGCTCGCTGAGAATCTCGAGCGGACAAAGACAGTTCCACAATCTGATGAGGAGCTGCACCAGGCACTGAGAAAGTTGGGCGACTTTTTCGACAACTTACGTGATCCATGGGGCCGACCTTACTACAACACCTTCAGAACTCAACCGTTTAACACAGGCCGCGTGCAGATCGCGAACCGGGCAACTTTTGGTTCAGCTCCGTCGATGCAGACGAACGTCACGCCCGTTACGCAAACGGTGGGATTTGTCGTCATGCGCAGTATGGGGGCGGATGCGAAGGCGGGAACCACCGATGATTTTACTGTCTCGACTTTCGCTGGTGTCATTTCAGAAGAGCCACGAGGGGCCGTCGCACCGATTTCATTTACTTCAGGAGTCGTACTTTCCGGATCTGCCGGGGCGATCATTGGTGTGGTGACCGATCCGATGGGTGCTGTTGTTCCGGGAGTAAAAATCGGGGCCAGGCGCTTACCCGCGGGTCCGATCTACGAAACGTCCACTAATGACGATGGGAGGTACGGCTTCGGCAGTTTGCCACCGGGGTTGTACGAACTTACTTTTGACGCCCTGGGCTTTACGCGGAGCGTTGTCACTCAGGTTCTTGTCCGTCAGCACAACATCATCGAGGTGAACTCGTCTCTGGAACCGGGCGCCATTACTGAAACCGTAAATGTCACCGCCGCAGCGGCCCCGATGATGACCGATACGGCTACCTCAGGTGGCCCCGGTAAAAAACCCGTCACTACCAAGCCCGGTGCACAACAGATGTCGACGCCACGTTTGCGAGAGTACTTCCCCGAAACACTGCTCTGGCAACCTTCGATCGAGACCGACAAACGCGGACGCGCACAGATCAACTTCAAACTGGCCGACAACATCACGACGTGGAAGTTGGTGGTCATCGGCTCGACTGAAGACGGTCGCATCGGAACGACTGAAAAGGATATCAAAGCCTTTCAGCCATTCTTTGTGGAACACGATCCGCCGCGCGTGCTCACCGAAGGCGACGATATTTCCCTGCCCGTTGTTGTGCGCAACTACTTGTCGCGAGCGCAAAAGGTTGATCTGGAAATCAAGCCGGAAAGTTGGTTTGCACTGGTTGGACCAGCACAGAAGCAAACGAATGTGGTCGCGGGCGATGCGAAGCGCGAGACGTTTGACTTTCGTGTGATCGCGTCAGTGAAGGACGGTAAGCAACGCGTCACGGCGCGCGGTAGTGACGATCACGATGCGATTGAGAAGCCAGTCAGTGTTCATCCTGATGGCGAAGAGTTGTCGGTTACGGCCGGCGATGTTCTCGATGACGGAAGGCCGCTCGAGTTTGAGCTTGCGCAAACCATGATTCCGAACTCCGGCCGCGGCGAAGTGAAGATCTATCCAAACCTTTTGACGCACGTGGCCGAGGGTGTCGAAGCGATCATGGAGCGGCCGCACGGCTGTGGCGAACAAACGATCTCGTCCACATATCCGAGTCTGCTGCTGTTACGTCATTACAAAAAGAGCGGCGAGGGCTTTCCTCTGGGCGGGCGAGCGCAACGCTATTTAAAGGACGGCTACAGCCGGCTGCTGAATTACCGCTCGGAGGATGGTGGTTTTACTTACTGGGGCGACGGCGACTCCGATTTGGCGCTAACCGCCTATGCGTTGCAGTTCCTGGACGATGCCGGCGATGTAATGCCGGTGGACCATGATGTTGTCAGGCAAGCTCGCGAATGGCTGGTGAGACAACAGCGACCTGATGGGAGTTGGCGCCATTCGCCTTCGGATGACGATCCGAGTGTCGTGCTGACAGCGTATGTCACGCGCGTTCTTGCGCGAATAGACTCTGAGGCTTCGGGTCCGTTGAATCGCGCGCTGGATTTTCTCGGCCGAGAGACGCAGCGGAACCACGACCCTTACGTACTCGCTTCATATGCGTTGGCCGCTATTGACACAAAAGACATTAAGCGCGCAAAGCCTGCAATCGAGAAACTTCGTACCACCAGCGTTGAAGAAGGAAACACGACGTACTGGAAACTCGAAACCAGTACACCTTTCCACGGTTGGGGACTGGCTGGACGTGTTGAGACGACGGCGCTCGTCGTCCAGGCACTGGCTAAGAGTGACGTCGATAGGAAGTTGATCAATCGCGGTCTGCTTTACCTGCTGAAACAGAAAGATCGTTACGGCGTGTGGCACTCGACGCAGGCGACCGTAAACGTGCTCGACGCGATGTTGTTGCTGTTTTCGAATAGTAATCAGAGTGATGCATTGTCCGCAACGAATGTCGTCGTCAATGGTAACAGCGTGCAAACTCTGCAAATTAACGAGCGTTCGAACAATCCAGTCATGGTAGATATTTCTCAGTTTCTGAAAGTCGGAAAGAACCGGATTGAGATCAAGCGGCCGGACGGCTTGCCGCTCGCGTCTGTTCAGGCAGTCGCTAACTATTATGTGCCATGGTCTGTTGCGAAGCCCGAGTCCAAATCGGATCTGAGTCTGCAAGTGAAATTTGACAAGACTGAGGCGAAGATCAACGACGAAATCACGTGTCGTGTTGAAGCTGCTCGTGTGGGTTTTCGCAGCTACGGAATGATGATCGCGGAAATCGGAATCCCGCCGGGCGCGGAAGTCGATCGGAGCTCACTCCAGGCCGCTATGAAAGACTCGACCATCACTCAATACGATGTCCTTCCCGATCGCGTCGTGGTCTACGTTTGGCCGAAAGCCGGCGGCAGCGCTTCCTTTAACTTCAAGTTCCGGCCCCGCTTTGGCTTGAGAGCAAAAACCGCCCCCTCAACCCTCTACGACTACTACAACCCCGAAGCCAAAGTCGTCGTCCCACCATCCGTCTTCACAGTGCGGTGACGGACAAATAAATCCGGCCACAGATAACACGGATTACACAGATTTATTATTACATCTGTGTGATCCGTGTAATCTGTGGCCGGATTTTTACCGCTGCCAGTAATCGGGCGACTCCTGCATGTTTGGATCGGGGCGTTCCATCCAACGCTCGGGACGGTGCAGCGAGATG
>DATENQ010000022.1:0-3594 GCA_035275005.1 Pyrinomonadaceae bacterium
AATTCCGCGTGGCGTTTCCTCGATCGAACCTGGACCACCAACACGCGCCGCCGAATTCCACGTGAGCTTTTGCGTCGAGAAACCTTTCAAGCCGGCGTGCGCGAGTATGCTCGGCAGCGATGCGGGAAAACCAAAACAGTCGGGCAGCATGTACTCAGCGCTCGTCTTGCCAAACTCGCGCTGAAAAAACCGGTTGCCGTAAAGTATTTGACGAAAGATCGACTCCGCTGAAGGAACGTTAACGTCGCTCTCTTCCATCGACGAGCCCGCCGGAAACCACCGGCCCGCCGCGACATACTGCTTCACGCGCGCGTAATCCGCCGGCCAGTATTCCTTCATCATGCGATAGCGATTGGCGCCGCTGAAGTTGAAGACGTAGTTCGGATACTTCTCGATGAGCGCGAAGTTGTCGTGCATCGTCTTCGGAATGTAGTCGTTGATGACGCGCGGATACTCCCAACGCCATTGCGTGTCGAGATGCGCGTAAGCGACGACATATAGTGTCGGCTCTTTGCTTAGGTCGGTTTGCGCTGAAACGGCCAAAGAACTTGCGAGTAAAACAGCAAGAAGCTTCGTTAATGCTCGCATGCGGTAGGGCTCCTTTGCTGGACAGAATACCAACCACAAAGGCACAAAGGCACGAAGTTTTTACCTGATTTTGTGCCTTCGTGCCTTGGTGGTTAAGTCTTCTGCTAGAATGCGCGGCCATGGCCATTTCATTCTCGGATCGCGTGCGAGTGCCCGACGATGTTCTGATCTCAAACCTGCAGGAAGAGTCGGTTATCCTGAATCTCGACAGCGAACGTTACTACGGCCTCGACGATGTGGGCACGCGCTTCCTTTCGGTCCTTAACACTGCGGATTCGATCGAAGCGGCGTACGTAGTGCTGCGTGACGAGTATGATGTTGACACTCAAAGCCTGCGACAGGATCTGCTCGAACTGGTCGAGGATCTCGTGAAGCAAGGAATTCTAATCCGTGCTAATCCGTGAAAATCTGTGGCTCAAAGCAAACGCCCGCATCGATGGACGCGAGGAGTTAGTCCAGAAGCTCAACCTCACTCTCAAAGACTCCCCCAGCGACGACGAACTAATCCTCCACGCCTACGAAACATGGGGCGAAGACTGCATCAATCACCTCATCGGCGACTTCGCCTTTGCAATTTGGGACGGGCGCTCGCACCGTCTCTTCTGCGCGCGCGATCACTTCGGCGTCAAACCGTTTTTCTACACGCACATTTCCGATCACTTCAATTTCAGCAGCTCGTTGAATGCGCTGCGTCTCGACGGCCACGTTTCAGACACGCTGAACGAGATCGCGATAGGCGACTACCTTTTGTTCGGAGTTAATCAGGACCACTCGACTACGATCTTCAAAGACATTCAGCGCTTGCCGCCCGGTCACACTCTGACTGTCGCCAACAATACAGTCAAAATTCGTCGCTACTGGTCGCCATCGATTCCCGCGCAAGTGCGTTACCGAGATAGCGATTCGTATGTGGAACGATTTTCAGAGTTATTTTCACGTGCGGTAGCTGATCGCCTGCGCTCCGATCGCGTCGCGATTTCGATGAGCGGTGGTCTCGACTCGACCAGTCTCGCTGCAATCGCCCGCGAACACGGGGCAACAGTTAACGCCTTCTCGGTTGTTTACGATCATCTGATTCCAGATCAGGAGCGTCATTATTCCAACGTCGCAGCGAAGCATCTCGGTATTACAATTACGCACGTAAATGCCGATCGATATTCGTTGTTCGATGGTGCGATGGACCAACCGGAACCATTTCTTATATCTCCGCTGACAGGACAGTTCAACGATCTACTTCGACTCTGCTCAGAGTTCAGCCCAGTCGCACTCACGGGTTATGACGGCGATGCACTCATGCACGAACCGCAACCTTCGCGTTTCAGAATCAGAACACGGATTAAACGGATGCTTCGCAAGCAGGATGATTACGATCTGCTGCCGGCGTGGATCGATGATTCATTTGCAACGCAAACTAATCTCCGTGAACGATGGAAACAGTTTTGGTCGAATCCCATTCCTACTCGTAATCGACCCGCTGCGATGCGCGCACTGAACTCAAAAATCTGGACGGCGCTTTTCGAAGGCTACGATCCCGCGTCAACCAAATTGGATCTCGAAGTTCGTCATCCATTTCTCGATCTGCGACTAGTCGAATATTTATTGGCCATACCTGTAAAGCCATGGTGCGTTCACAAGCACATACTTCGCAGCGCCATGAACGGCAAACTACCGCCGGCCGTACTCAATCGACAAAAAACAGGTCTCGGCGGTGATCCAGCCCTTCAACTCGCAAGGCACGCTAGTGTAAGATGGCTCGACAGTTTTGAGGTCAGTCCGCAACTCAGAGCTTTTGTTAACCTGAATCGACGCCGATCCGTAGCGGATGAGCAGACTTCCGACGGCCTCTGGGCCAGTCTTCGCGTATTCGCGTTGAACTATTGGCTGACGAACTCCCGGCCTGCTCGGGTGAGATCGCGAACACAGGTCAACAAAGCGCTCGACGACCTCAATCGCCTAGACTGCCTGAAGATGGAGACAATGCATGGAACGTAAACCGGAAACCGCCGGACTGGAACAGGAAAACAAAAAGCCCTATCGCAAACCGCAAGTAATCGTTTACGGAAACATCCGCGAGATTACTCGGAACGCGGGTCCAAAGGGCAACCTCGATAATGGTGGCGGCGCCGGAGCTGGACCAAAGACGGGCACCTAAGTCTCCCATCATGCCTTACCGGTGCTCGATCTATGGCCTCGGAATTGTCGCCAATAGAACCATCCCCGGTGTTCCTCCTTCAACAATAGCAGCGGAAGACGTTCGCATATCTTTCGGCTCGCTGCCTGCGTGGCTTCAGGAAGTAACGCAAAGCGAGACTTCGTACGTTGCGGATTACAAAAGTGAATGTGGTGAGCCTGCCTTGCGCGTGTTTCGCCTGGCGGAGGGCAGGTATTACCGGTTCTGCTACGCCGATCGGACGGAGTTTGTCGTCGATCGGGATGGTACTGAAGTGTGGGCGGAGTGGTGTGCGCCGCTGACGTTGGAGGATACGGCGACGTATCTGCTTGGTCCGGTGATGGGGTTCGTGATGTTGCTGCGCGGTGTTGTTTGTTTACACGCGAGCGCGATTGCGATTGGGAATGAGGCGATTGCGTTAGTCGGAGCTGCAGGATCGGGGAAGTCGACTACCGCAGCGGCATTTGCCGAGCGCGGATACAGCGTTCTCGCGGAAGACGTGGTGACGATTGACGATCTTTTCGATCGCTTTCTGGTGCGGCCAGGGTATCCGTGTATTCGATTGTGGCCGGCTGCGGTGAAGGCGCTTTACGGATCGGAGACGCACTTGCCGAAGCTCACGCCGAACTGGGACAAGTGTTATCTCGATCTGACGGAGCAGTTTCAGGGAGAGCCGTTGCCACTCGCCGCGATCTATCAGCTTGGTGAGCGTCTGCATGATGCGCGCGCGCCGTTTGTCGAGACGTTGGATCCGGCGGAAGGGTTGATGTCGCTGATCGCGAATACTTATGCGACGAAGCTGATGGACAAGCAGATGCGCGCGCGTGAGTTTGAAC
>DATENQ010000023.1:0-11288 GCA_035275005.1 Pyrinomonadaceae bacterium
GCTGACACGCCGACATTCATCGATGGTGGATCGATGATCGCGCCGCGCGGCGGTTTCTTCACGCGCGATGGAAGGTGGGCAGTCGAAAACGAAGGCGTCGCGCCCGATATCGACATCGAGAACTGGCCGAAGGAAGTCATCGCCGGACGAGATCCGCAACTCGAACGCGCGGTGCAGGAAGCGATGCGTTTACTAAAAGAGCGCCCGGTGGATCGCTCACCCAAAGAGCCTCCACCGCCCGTGTGGGGCAAGCGACCGTCTTAACCACAAAGGCACTAAGTCACAATTTATATTAAACTTAGTGCCTTCGTGTCTTGGTGGTTAGTAAGGGAGAAATAACATGAAGTCCTGCTTGATTCTCCTACTCGTCGCGCTTTGCTCGGTGGTGGCGAACGCGCAACAGCAAGACGAGGTAATCCGCGTCAACACCGAACTGGTTCAAACCGCCGTCACCGTGCTCGACAAGAAAGGCAGCTTCGTCGAAGGTCTACAGCGCGATCAGTTCGAACTCGTAGTCGACGGCAAACCGCGTCCAGTCGCATTCTTCGAACGCGTTGCCTCCGGTAGCGCCCGGGAACGCGAGCTCGCAAACCCTGGCAACCCAAACGAGCCCGCAATCACGAACACGGCGCCCGCAGCGACGCCGCGCATTCCCGGTCGCACCATCGTATTCTTCCTCGACGATCTTCATCTCTCACCTGACAGCATGAATCGCACGAGAATGATGCTCCGGCATTTTCTCGATCGTGAAATGAGCTCGAAAGACAACATCGCGATTCTCACTGCCAGCGGTCAGGTCGGATTTCTCGAACAGTTCACGAACAACAAGGCCGTGCTTGATACGGCCCTGGGGCGATTGGTCCCGCGACCATATGACGCAAACGGTTACAGCGCCGGCGGCAGCGCCAGGATGACGGAGTTCATGGCTTTCCAACTCAATACGGGCAAGACCGACAGAAAGGTACTCGACGCCTATGTCGGAGAGTGCATGAAAGGTGCAAACAACTTCAAGAAAACGGCACAGGTGCTGGCTCTTATTCGCCAGGCTTGTGAAACGGAGGTTAAGAATAGCGCGCGCGCTATCCTGATGCAGGCAGCGCAGATCACGCAGAACACTTACAACTCCCTCGAATCGGCAATGCGTTCGGTGTCGCGCGTTCCGGGACGCAAACTCGCTTTCTTCATCTCAGACGGGTTCCTCTTCGACGCTGGACCAAACGCCGCCGGCGTGCGCGACAAACTCGATCATGTGATCGATGCGGCGCAACGTGCAGGCGTGGTTGTTTACACGATTCACGCCGCTGGATTGGTGAACAGCAGTTATCTGGATCCCAGCTTCAAGAAACCGATGGATGAACGGCTCCTTGTCGCTTCGATAGGAGAGCTCGAAGCTTACCAGGACGCGCTCAACGGCATCGCGCACGACACCGGCGGCCGCGCACTCCGCAGTACAAACTTTTTCGATGAATGGGTGACGACCGTGCTTGATGAAACTTCAAACTACTACGTCGTCGCATGGCGTCCGGAAAAGGATGAGGAGAAGGTCGCGAAGTTTCGCAACGTGAAGATTACTGTTGTTGGTCGTCCTGAATTAACGGTGCGAGCGCCGCGCGGCTACGTGAATGGTCATCCGAAACCGGCGGAGCCAACGCCTGCGGCTGCTGCCGCGAGCGAAAAGCCTGCCAGTAAGAAAGGACCGGACGCAGAACTACGCGACGCGCTCAGCGATTTCTATCCGACAGGCGGTTTGCCGACGATGCTTTCGCTTACATACCTCAACACGCCGGCGAACGGGCTGGTGGTTACTTCGTCGATGGAGATCTCCGGCAGCGGTGTGAGCTATGGCGACGATCGTAAACAACCAGCGACGATCACCCTGGCCGGCGTTGTGCTCAACGACAAGGGCAAGATCGCGTCGAGTTTCAAGAACCAGTTGAATATCGATCCGCCGAAGGCTGGTGGATCGGATGCGATCTTCTACAACCATCACACGCCCCTCGCGCCGGGCATTTACCAGTTTCGCGTGGCCGCGCGCGATGAGAAATCGGGACGTGTTGGCAGTGCGATTCAGTGGATCGTGATTCCGGATCTCGCGAAGAGCCAGTTAACGCTCAGTAGCGTGTTGCTCGGCGGGCAGGTGTTGGAAGATAAAAGTAAGGCCGGCACACCGCACGTTCAGTTGAGTGTGGACCACAGTTTTTCGCGCAGTTCGCAACTCGGTTACTGGGTGTTTGTTTACAACGCGAAGCGCGACGCGAGTGGGACCCCGCAACTGACGGTACAAACGCAGGTGCTGCGCGACGGCCAGGCGGTGCTCAGCTCACCACAACGAAAACTCAGCAGCGCGGGACAGGATGTGGAACGCATTCCCTTCGGCGAAGTGCTCGCCTTAAAGACCCTTGCACCCGGCAAATACGATCTAAAAGTGATCGTAACGGACGGCGTCGCCGGCACCAGCGCCTCCCAACTCGCCGACTTCGTGGTGAGGTAGTTTTTTAGCCGCAGATTACGCCGATGACGCAGATCTGAATTCAGATCTGTGTTCATCCGCGTTCATCTGCGGCTAAAAACTGTTATTCAAGATCTTTGAGGCTGTGCTGGAGAAGATCTGTTGCTTCTCGTCTTCCCCGATGTCGAGTTGTTCGATCGAAGTAACAGCACGATCGATTGAGCCGAGCAGGTGGGGATAGTCGCTGCCCATCACCATGTGGTCCGCTCCCACCATGTCGCGCACCATCTTTAACGTGTGCGGGCTGAACGACACCGTGTCGTAATAGAGCCTCTTCAGATAAACACTCGGCAGCTTATCGATCTTCACGCGACAGTCCGCGAAGTCGCGCCAGCCGTTGTCCATCCGCTCCATCAGGTACGGCACCGCGCCGCCGAGATGCCCGATGAGCCAGCGAATGTCCGGCAACTCTTCAAACATCCCGTCGTAGCACATGCGCGCAACCGCAAGACTCGTGTCAAACGGAAACCCAATGATCGGCCCGAGCACGTACTCGCGAAACGCGTCGGAATTCGCCGGTATCATCGGATGCAGAAAGATGCAGAGCTTCATCCGGTTCGCTTCTTCGAAGAACGGTCGATACTCAGGCGAAGTCAACGGCTTGCCGCCGATGTTGCTGAGCAGAATCACGCCATTCAGTTTTAGCTCGTCAATCGCGCGATGAAGCTCATTCAGTGCGGCGTCAGGAGCATCCATCGGGATCGAAGCGAAACCTTTGAATCGTGTCGGATGCCTCGCGATGAGATCTGCGTAAGAGTCGTTAATCATCCTTGCGACAGCAGGCTGGTGTTGTGCGTCAGTGAAGAAAACGTTTGGCGTCGAGAGTGAGACTACTTCGACGTCGATGCCCACCCGATCCATGTCCTCGATTCGTTTCGACACGTCAGTCATCGCCGGAGTGACGCCGAAAAAGCGCGCGCCGCGATAGGTGATGATCGTCTGCCCGCTGGAGCTCGTACCGAACGAGAACTCCGACGGCAGATCTCGAATCGTTTGAAAGAATGCTTCGGTGTAGAAGTGTGTATGAAGGTCGAGTTTCATTTATTGTCTATAAACTTTTCAGCATTTCATACTGCTTTAGAACGATTTTGAACTTGTTCGCTTCGAAAAACGCTAACGTGCCATTTAGACTCTCATCGATATTATTAACTTTAAGCGCTTCGTTAGGAGACAACGCTGCGAGAATCCGGCTGCCGATGCCTCTTCGGCGGTACTCACGCGCTACGGCCAGTTGCATCAGATTTCCGGACGGTCGAAACACAACGCCGTAGCCTACACAGTTTCCATCCACGTACGCGCCCATGATCACGCGCTCGACCGTCCGCTCAACCGCCCTGCTCGAATTCTGCCACGACGGATAACCATCCCAGAACGATTCAAACAACGTCCAATCGGGCTCTTCCACCGCACGAATCGACACGTCCGGCAACTCACTGAAGCGTGTCACCGGCTCATCCGCTCGCAAAACAGTCAGCACTCTCGTCTCCATAAACCCCAACTTCCGGTACAACGCCACCGCCCGCTCATTCTCGCTCAAAACCTCCAGCAGGTACTGCGCGATCCCAAACTGCTTCAGTCGGGGCGCCATAAACGCAAACAACTCTTTCGCAACGCTCCTGCCTCTGTACTCCGGAATAACGCCCGTGCCGGCATCGTAAGCCGTCTGTTTCTCCTGCCACGACCCTGCTCCATTCATGTAGAACCCGATCATCTTTCCGTTATCAAACGCGCCGGCGCTGAATTCGAGTCGCACTCCATCGCGCGCGATGCGTTGTTCAAACTGCTCGCGCGACATCTGCATGTCAACCTGGTAGTCGGAAAACGCTTCGAGAAAACACTCATAGAGCGGAATGAAGTCGGCGGCGAAAAGTAAGCGATAGGAGATCATGAAACAGTTTCTTAATCTGCACGCCTCTGAACGGCAATCTAATCGTAACATTCCTCACCAAGAGCCAAATGTTATAGTGTCGTTCAGACAAGTTTTCTTCTTTCTTCAGCAGCGGCAGCGGCACCCCGGCGGCGTTTACTTGTCCGCAGAGCACCCTACCAAATCTTAACAGCGGAAACGAATGGAAAGGTGTAGCCAGTGAAGGATAATTGGCTTGGTTTTGTGGGCGACGTGGTGAATTTCACTGGCGAAGTGCAGTTCAAATCCATGCTGCGAATCGACGGACACTTCTCGGGGAATGTCACCTCACCGAACGGGACGCTCATCGTTAGCACCGGAGCGGAAGTGACTAAAGCAGTGATCAAGGTGGCGGTCGCGAAGATCAATGGCACTGTCGAAGGCGACATACTCGCCAGTAAAGAACTCGTGCTCGGCCGCACCGCAAACGTCAAAGGGCAGGTCGCTGCTCCCGCGTTAATCGTCGAAGAAGGCGCACAACTCAACGGCCATTGCCGCCGCATCTAGTTTAAGCCACAGATAAACGCAGGTAACGCAGATCAGAATCAGCGTTCATCTGCGTTTATCTGCGGCTATAATCGGTCTGTGCCTCCATCCGTAAGCGTCGTTATCACAACTTATAACCGTTCCCATCTGCTGCGACGCGCGATCGAGAGCGCGCAGAACGCCGCGACGGATCTAGAAGTGATTGTCGTCGACGATTGCTCGAGTGACGATACGCCTGAAGTATGCGCGCAGATTCCGGGTATTCGTTACGTGCGTTTGAACGCTAACGGCGGCCTCGCAAACGCGCGCAACGTCGGCATTGCTGAGAGCGCGGCGGAGTTTGTCGCTTTTCTCGATGACGACGATTTGCGTCTGCCGGGTTCACTCGACAAACAGTTGCGCATCATCGCCGCCGATGAACGCATCGCGCTGTGTTACGGCCAGGCTTTGATTGGTGACGCGCGTCGCCAGCTTCCCACCGGCGAGTTTTATCCGCACGAGTGTCAGCGGGGCGACATTTTCTGGGACTTGCTCGAACATAACTTTATCCCGATGCCAACCGTGCTCGCGCGCAAGTCTTGCCTGCTCAAAGAAAGTTGTTTCAACACGGATCTGCACCTCATTGAAGATTGGGACATGTGGCTGCATCTGAGTGAAGGCTATTTGATCGCGGCATTAGCGGAGCCCGTCGCGATTTACCGGAAAGCTGTCGTCGAATCGGGACAGATGTGTTCAAATTCCGCCGCGCTCTGCAAGCAGGCGCTGCGTGTGCAGCAGATGGCTCTCGATCGACCACGCGCGCGAGCGGCAGCGTCTACGAAGCGACGTTACGTGCGACGAAAGTTTCGCGACCGCGCGTATGAGATATTAATGACGGAAGCAACGAACTCAATTCACGAAGGCAACGCCAAATCAGCAAGAGCAAACATTCTGGATGCGTTTCGTTTTCGTCCTTTCCGGACGGTTATGAGCGGGCGTCTGCTATGGTTGTTGGGCGGACTACGTTAATATGCCGAAGGCGTTTCCCCATTAAACTATGAAGATTGCTCTTTGCAAGGGTCACTTCTATGGGCCGGTCAGCGGCGCTGATGAGATTCTCGTCAGCTATGCCATCAGCTTGCACCAGTCCGGACACGAAGTTGACGTTGTCCTTCTATACAAACCTTCCGAGAGCGATCGCTTTTACCGGCGACTGCGGCAGGCGGGCGTGCCTGTCGTTCACGTTATCAATCGCTCGATCGCCTTCATGATCCTGCGCAGCGTGCGTGGCTTGCTATCGAGTTTCTTATTGCTCTTCCTCTTGATTCCGCGCTCCGAAGCGAGTTTGCGCAGAGTCTGGCAGGTGCTGATCGATCTCATTTCTCGCGCTCACTACAAACACTGTCGCGATTACTTCTCTCGTTCCGATTATGACGTGCTGCACGTGTTCACACCCGACACGAGCGCGACACTGATGATTCGCGCCGGCAAAGAAGCCGGGATTCCGGTGCTCTATCACGAGATGGGGACGCCGCATTACCTGCCCGCACTCGATCCGCATTACAGGAGACTCGAGAAAGTTCTGCCGATGTGTGCGGAAGTCGCGGCTTTGTCGCCGATACTCGCGCGGCAGTGGTCGGAGCGCTTTCCGTTCCTGTCGTCGGTTTCGGTGTTGCCGCTAATCACGCACGACTCCGAGATGCTCAACGTATCGGCGCGAATCGCTTCTAACGGCAAGCCGGAAACAATCTTTGGATACGCAGCGCGAATCGAGGAAGGCAAAGGACCGTTCGTGTTGGCGGATGCGCTGGCGCAGTTGCGACAGAGCCGGCAGGACGTGCTAGTGCGTTTAGCGGGCACAGGCCCGGCGACGCAGGAAGTAAAAGCGCGCGTGCGTGAGTTACAACTCAATGGCTCGTGGGAGTTTGTTGGTTCCTATGAAGGAGCAGTTGGTTGCAGCGCGTTCATGCGTACTCTCGACGTGTTTGTCCTGCCCTCGTTTGCTGAAGGAACGTCGAAGAGCGTTATCGAAGCGATGGCGCATGGATTACCGATCATCACGACCAACGTCGGTGGCTCACCGGATCTGCTTACGCCTGACGCGGGAATTCTTGTACCACCGCGGGACAGCGCGGCACTGGCCGACGCGATGCAACGACTCGCGTCAGATCCGGCGCTTCGCAAACGCATGGGCCAGGCAGCGCGTGAACGGTATCTCAAACTGTTCGCGCCCGAGGCGGTGCTTTCTGTGCTCGTGAGTACCTACTCGCGTGTTGCCGGTAACGGCCATGACATATCGCGAAACGGACAACATCCGTGGGCTTCATCTGTGTAATCTGTGGATGTCAGAAAAACTTAGGATCGCGTTCGCCACACCCGAATACGTCACCGAAGACCACTTCGATGGCGGCTTAGCCAATTACATCAATCGCATTGCGAAGCTTCTCGTTGATCTCGGTCATGACGTTCACGTCGTAACACTGTCTCACAAAAACGAAGAGCATTTTGATCACGACGGCGTGATGGTCCACCGTGTGATGCTCAAGCCCGTGTGGCACGCAGTTAATCGCATAACGCGCTACTCTTTGACGACGACGCTGCACTGGCTCAACTTCAGTGCGCAGGTTTTTCGCAAGCTCAAACAACTCCATCGCCAACACCCGTTTCATTTGATCCAGTATCCCAGTTACTCTTTCTGCGGACTGTTTTCGATTCCGTTTCTGCGCGCTGCGCATGTCGTGAGGGTTTCGTCGCATCAGCGCGCTTTGAATGACGTTAACGGCGTAAGGCGAAATCTCGACTCGGTCGTGCTCGAGCGTCTGGAAGCACTGCAATACAAATTCACTCGCAACGTCTTCGCTCCGAGTAGTGCAATGCAGAAGACGTTGACGATGAAAACCAACGTACGTGACGCGCGAGTGATTCGTACGCCGTTTTATGTTGAGACGCGTGAGTGGGACAACACGGTGTATGAGCAGTTCTTAAAAGGCAGGAAGTACGCGCTCTATTTCGGACGGTTTCAGTTGCACAAAGGTTTTCACACGCTGGCGCAGGCGTTGCCGAGGTTTCTCAGTGAGTGTCCGGATGCGTATGTCGTATGCGTTGGCAGGGACATGGAAACGAGCCTCGCGTCGTCGATGGCTGGTTATGCGCGGGCGCAGTGTGGCAGTTCCGCGGCGCGTTTGATCCTCCTGGAAAATCTGCCGCACAGTCAGTTGTATCCGGTGATCGCTGGAGCGCGGTTTATCGTCTTGCCTTCATTGATCGACAACTCGCCGAATGCATGTCTCGAAGCAATGGGACTCGGTAAAGTCGTGATCGGCACAAGCGGGACGAGTTTTGATGAATTGATAACCGACCGTGTGAATGGGTTTCTCGTTCCACCTGCCGATCCTGAATCGCTTGCAGAAAAGATGATCCTCGCGTGGACAGATGCTCGCCTGGAAACGATGTCAGAGGCAGCGAAGCAGCGCATGCAGGAATTCGCGCCGGAAAAAACCGTCGCCTCATTGCTGAGCTATTATTCAGAGGTACTTCACGCTAATGGATATGATCGCCACCAAAATCAAAAATCGGCTCCGAAGTAATTGGATTCAACTTAGACCGGTTCGGGCAACTAAAGTTATCGGCATCGGTCTTCCAAAGACCGGCACGACGTCGTTGGGATACTGCTTCAGGCGCTTCGGGTTCAAACACCGGACGTTCGATATGGACCTCGCGTTGAAAGTGAAAAGAAATCAAATTGACGACGCTCTGCGCGAGGCTGAGAGGTTTGAAGCGTTTGAAGACTGGCCGTGGTTCGCAATCTACCGCGAACTGGATCGAAGGTTTCCTAACAGCAAATTTATTCTGACGTTGAGGAAGGATGCGGCTACTTACGTCGCCAGCTTGAAGGGCCATCACGAGCGTGAAGGGATTAGAAAAAAAGACTTCGTCAAACCTCATTGGTGGGACGAGGTGTTTGGAGTTGAGCCGGCGAATTGGGATTACGAGAAGTCAGCGTTGCGGTATGAAAAGCACAACCGGGAAGTGCTCGAGTATTTCGGCGACAGGGTGGGCAAAGATTTATTGGTGGTTTCGTGGGAAAAAGGAGATGGTTGGACAGAGCTGAGCCGCTTCCTCAATAAGCGCGCGCCCGGCGAACCGTTTCCGCATTTGCGATAATGGGACTCAAGAACTTTGTAGCGAGTTACTCATCGCGCCATTACGACGCGCTGCGATCGATCTTTGGTGAGTCGCTGCTTGGGCGCCTGGGTATACGTCGTTATTGGTATGAGATCGATGGCTGGTTTCACTGGCGCTCGGCGCAGGAAGAGGCGGTGCGCTCGTTTCCTTCAGGTAGCAGGTTTGTCGAAGTTGGAACGTATTTGGGGCGTAGTCTTTGTTCGTTAGGCGAAGTTGTTGAACGCAGTGGGAAGAGTATCGGGGTGATCGGGATCGACACTTGCCGTGGTAACGGTCCGGAGGGTTGGCGCAGCCAGGATTACCACGCCGGCGCGGTTCAGAATGGTGGGGGGACGTTTGCAGGCACGTTGCACAAGAATGTTTTGGATTGCGGGTTTGGGGACAAGATCGTTTTGATTATTTCCGACTCGGTCAGCGCTTCGCGCTTATTCGGCGACGCCTCGCTCGACTGGGTCCACCTGGACGCACGCCACGACTACGCTAGTGTCAAAGCCGACATCGAAGCGTGGCTACCGAAAGTTAAACCCGGCGGCTGGTTATCCGGCGACGACTACGACACGCAGAAATGGCCCGAGGTTGTGAAAGCTGTTGGCGACGTGTTGCCCGGCGCGCAGGCATGGTCCAACCATCAGTGGCGTTTGGTTGTTGGTAACACAGATTAAACGGATTAGATCCGGATTTTATCCGTAAATCATCCGCGTTTAATCGGCGGTCCGGATTTTGGTCCGTGTCCTTCGTGGTGTGTTGAAGCTGCGAGTTTGGTGAGGCTTTCGTAGTCGATGGTCCAGTCTGCGCACGCCGCAGCCAGCCCGATGACTCCTCCTTCACCGGAAAAAACTTCCTTGCCTTGCATGAACTCCGCCGCGCGGGCCCACGCCTCAAAGAACGTCGATTCGTTGCCATCTTTCGTTATCGCAAACAACGCCTCACTGCACCATCGCGCCGTCTTAAGCGTTTCGGCCGTACCCGTGAGATGTATCGCCAGTTGTTCGAACACCGGCTTACGATGCGTTCCCCAACGACTCAAATGCTCTGCAATGCTAGCTTCCACCGCTCGCGTAACAGCAATGCCTGAAGGAAGCCTCGGCAGCCCCGGCAACGACCTGATACGCGTATCCGCATCAACGAAAATGGCGGTGTCAAACTCTTTCAAGGCGACCTGCAGAGCAAATCGCTTATCGTGATACGCCGGCTGCCCTTTTCCATTTCCGACCGTCGGTAACTTCGTCAGAAAATCTACAGCCATCGGACCAGTAGGCGCATGACGAATCGCGCGTACTGGCAATCCGTCAAAATCCCCCGGCTCATCCGTCAACACAACCCACGGCACCTCCGTCACATCCCCGACAAGCAACCGCGCCCTCTGCCTGTACGGCGCATGAATCGCGAGCGTACAAAAACAAACATTGCCCGCAGGGGTTCGCCGCCAATTCATGAAACCTCTGAGCATCGTGGTCTATTTGGTGTCGCGGTTTTCAACGGCGAGTAGTTTTGTTCCGCAGTTTGGGCAGTACATTACTTTACCCGGCAGAGAAAAGGGTATGACAGTAGCAACCCTACTAACAACAGTCCATAGCCTCCGAATGCGGGCAACAAGTGTTTGAAGCTCAAATATCCGACAGCGTAGTGAACGACAATCCCCGCCGCATACGCGATGGTGCCGGCAATTAGCAGCGCCCACCACAACCATGACGAGCCTCTCCGGTATCCCCAAAGCGCCGGCAGCAGAAAGACCCAACCACCTGCCAGCAGCATTCCGCCAAGCGTCGCCCGGTCATGGGCCACCAACGGAATGAGACGCGGACTCGCCGCTGCCAATGTCGCCGCAGTCGTCTGCATAAACGTCAGATCTTCATGCACGAACACTTGTGTGACGCCGATGAGCGAAATGACTGCGCCCGCCGCGAGTAAAGCGAAGCCGTGAAAAACCAAAAGCAACTGTCCCCAAAGACTCAAACGCCAGGCGCGATCGCCATGCAAGTCAGGTCGTGTCGCCGGAGTATAAACACCCAGGCGCGCGTGAACGCCGAGCAACAGCAACTGAAGTAACGCCGCAGTCACGAAAGCGTGAAACGTGTCGAGATATCCGAATCCGAGAAACAGAAAAAAGCTCGCGAACCCGGTAAAGGCCGATACGAGCACAGCCTGCCTGGCCCAATGCAATCCACGTCGTATGCCAAACATTGAAAGGACGACGTAGAGCAATCCAATCGCCACCATCGA
>DATENQ010000024.1:0-8318 GCA_035275005.1 Pyrinomonadaceae bacterium
TCTCCCAACTCAGCCCAATAGCTTCGGACCACGTCGTCCGCGGGCATTTCGGCAACGTCAGCCGCAAAGAGCATTTGCAAGGCACATTCACGTGCCTTACGTCGCGAACCCATAAAGTATTACCAAAAACTATTTAGGAGCCACAAAAAGGCACAAAAGCACAAAAAGGGAATTTTAATGAGTCCTGTTTGTTGCTTTGTTTATTTCTGTGCCTTTGTGCCCTCTTGCGGCTTCAGTCGAATGCTTCCTTGTAAAGATTTACCAATTCCACCGCCGTCATGGCGGCTTCAAATCCCTTGTTCCCCAGCTTCACGCCGGCGCGATCGAGAGCTTGATCGACCGTGTCGGCCGTGACGATGCCGAATACCACCGGCAGTCCGGTGGTCAAAGCTGCATGAGAAATTCCGTGTGCCACTTCGCTCGCGATGTAATCGAAATGCGGAGTTTGACCACGGATGATAGTACCGAGACAAATGATTGCATCAAACTTACGTGATTGTGCCAGACGTAACGACAGCAGCGGAATCTCGAATGCGCCCGGCACACGATACAGATGAACGTTGCCGTCTTTCGCTGCCAATCGCCTGAGAGCATCGAGCGCGCCTTCCACCAGCCGCGCCGAGATCAATTCATTCCAACGACTGGCGACGATTGCAAAGCGAAAGGCCTCAGCGTTAAGACGTCCTTCGTGAACTGTAGGCTGCAAGCGATTCGACTCCGCGACCTGAATAGTCACTACGTTTTGCAGTATAGGAGATGCTTCGAGACGCATCAAGTTGATGAATTCGGCCGCCTGCGATCAACTTCAAGTCGATGGAGTCGATCGTTAATTCCGTGCAGGTCCTCGTTAGTTTTGTGAATAGCGTCATTGAAGACACTTTGGTCGCGCCTAATATCCTGCACGCTGTTGGTGAGTTTAAGCACCTGCGAGTTCAAGACATCTTGACCTGACTGCAATTGCCCAACATCAGCTACGACTTTATGCCAAATCGGACGCGTATCATAGAGTCTTTTCTCCACCTTTTCGTCGAGGGCTGAGAGTTTGGAATTAATGCTGCCAACCCACGTGACTAAATTATCGATAGAGCTCCGAACATATGATTCAAGGTTTTTGATAGCTTCGAGGATTGCGTCTTTGTCGCTCTTTGGTAGTTTCTGTGTGAGGTCTTCACTCATGGTTTCTCCCCTCTGAGAGTGATACTACCATTGTGCTGACGCTAAGGCGATAGTCGAAAACGGCTATTTTTTGTCGATTCCGGCTAATCTTCAGATCAGGTTCATCGGCGTTGGGTTCTTTGGGTCTTTGTAGTCGTAGAAGCCGCGACCCGATTTGCGGCCGTAGAGGCCCGCGAGGACCATGCGCTTTAGTAGTGGTGGTGGGGCGAAACGCTTTTCACGAAATTCGTTGAACATGATCTCGGCAATATAGTATGTCGTGTCGAGACCCACGAAATCACCGAGGGTAAACGGACCCATCGGATAGCCACACCCGAGCTTCATGGCGTTATCGATGTCCACGATCGAACCCACGCCCTCTTCCAAAGCACGAATCGCGTCGAGCATGTACGGGACCAGCAGGCGATTGACGATAAATCCGGTCTTATCGCCGGCCCGCACCGGTACCTTGCCCAGGTTCTTCCCAAACTCAACTGCCTGCTCGTAAACGTCATCATCCGTCAAGATCGTCTTCACGACCTCGACCAGCTTCATCAGCGGCACCGGATTGAAGAAGTGCATCCCAATAAAGCGGCGCTGGCGCTCGGCGGACGTCGCCGTCATCATCTCCGTGATCGATAGCGATGACGTATTCGACGCAAATATCGTCTCCGGTTTGCAAAGCTCGTCCAACTGGTGATAAGTGCTGCGCTTCTCGTCAAGGTTCTCGATAATCGCTTCGATGATGACGTCGCAATCCGCGAGCTCGGCGAATGAAGTCGTGCCTGACAGTCGACCACGAATCTCCCGTTGCTGATCGGAAGTTATCGTCCCCTTTTCCGCAAACTTCGCCAACGACTTCTCAATTCCGCCAAATCCCTTAGCAATCAAATCGTCTGAAACTTCCTTCACGATAGTTTCAAATCCGGCGGTCGCCGCCACCTGCGCAATGCCTGAGCCCATGAGCCCGCATCCCAAAACTCCGACTTTCCTGATTTCCATATTTTCTCCTGAAATTTTTATTAGAGCTGTGCTGTGTAAGTCTTTGAAGCACTCTTCAACCACTGCTCGTATTCTTTAAGCCACTCGTTATACTCATCAACCAGTTTCTGGTCCAAGTTTGCCGGACGTCGTGGCCCGTCCCCAGTGCCAGGCGTTGCCAAAGCCGCAGCGTTTACAAGTTTCGAAAGTATCAGCAAAAGACTGTGGCGCAGCTCGCCGGCTCGCGCATCCGGCACCGGCGCCTGCATTGCTTTCTGCGTTACCTGCGGAACGTCATTCATATCATTATTATGAATCACCGCCGCGACTTTCTCCTGAACCTGGTTCATCGCACTCACATAATTCATAAAAATCAACGCCTGCGCGTTAGGCGTTGGCCGTGCGAGAGCCAACTGTGGACGTGTGAAGTTTCTGACGACTTTGTAACCAGCCACGACGATCATTGCCAGACACAAAACCTGCAAGGCTCGCCACGCCGTCGTAATACTCGCGCGCGCGCCCGGCCTGCGATAGTCGACGAAGAGCGCGAGCGCGGCTCCGGCAAAGAGCCCGCTCAGGTGCGCCGAGTTGCCGATAAAGCTGCGGCCAAGAAACCCGATGAACAGGTTGATAAAGATGATCGGCAGCAAGCCGGTGCCAAACACGCGCTTGAAACCTTCCGGCAGCTCATGACGAAATTTGATCCCAAAGACGAAAAGAACGCCGACCAATCCAAACAGCGCGCCGGATGCACCCGCAGAGGGCAAGTCCATGCCGTGAAAAATAAAAGTTCCCAACAGGCCCTTGGCAAGTTGCGGTCGCACTGCCAAATAACTCCCCACCGTGCCGGCGATACCAGTGACCACCCAAAACACGACAAACTTCGCCGACCCGTAAAGCTTCTCAACGAATGGTCCAAGTATCAACAAGCTGAACATGTTCATCAGCAAGTGAAGCACGTTGATGTGTACGAACATCGGCGTGACGAAGCGCCACCATTGATGGTAGGGAGCATTGATCAGGTAATTGAGTTTGGCGCCGTAAGCGATCAGGACTGTGTCCGTGAAGCTTTGCTGCAAAACGGCAGTGGAGAGCCCGCTCGACTCCCACATCAAAAGAAAGATGAAGAGATTCGCAACGAGCAGAGCGATCGTAAACTTGTAAGGACGATTGAGGACAGCGCGAGCGAACCGGATTGTTTCTTTGTCGGCCGCTGGCTCGCCTGCAGCGGCTGCAGATTGGGCGCCGCTCGAAGCTCCGCAGACGGCGCATTGAGTTTCGCCTGCGCCGACGATTGCCCCGCAATTACGGCACATAGTGGGCCGGCCCGACTTAGTTTGGTTTGACTCCGATACGGATTGCATCTGTTAATCCGTGGCTGACAGTTTTCCTTGCAGCTTCAGCGCGCTCGGAGCGTTCGGATCGCTTGTTACTTCAACCGGCACTTGCCAAACGAGCGTCTTGATCCGGCAAGTTCCTGTGTTGTCTTCACGGCAGTAGAACAATGTCACTTGAGCGCGCAGGTTTGCGGATCCGCCGGCGCCTGGGCTTAACGGAACGAGAATCGGCAGCTTCAAATCCCTCGCCGATTTTGCCGCGAGTTTTTCATCGACGGTCAGGCTCTTACCGTCAACTGAAACTTTGTAACGCTGTGGCGCGAGGGGATTGAGGTGGTAACCCGCGGGTAGTTCGACATCGATCTTAAGCTCGCTCGTAACGCCCGCGCGGAGCTTTTGTGCCGGCACTTTGAACTCTTCAGCATTCGGCCCGGCAGCAGTTTCGAGCGCTTGCATGTTCCTGGTTGGCGGTGTCAGGCCGTTGATACGAAGTGTGGAAGCGCGTTTTGTTTTCAGATCGATCACACGAATGGCGTGATTGTTTGTGTCGGCTACGTAGAGATTACCGTTCGCGAGCGCCAACCCTCCGGGTTCGTAAAACGAAGGTGACGTTCCGTCTGACTGGCCCGGCTTTCCGGTGCCGAACAGCGACGTTACTTTTTCCTGTTTTGGATCGAGCTCTTTGATCTTGTGATTGTAGGTGTCGGCGATCAAGAGTTTGTCGCCGTAAGTGATCAAACCGAGCGGATGTTGTAAGCGCACGTCGTCACCTTTGCCGTCGACGTCGCCAAACTCGAATAGATCGCCGCCGACGAGTGTCTTCACAGAACCTTCACCGATATTGATGGCGCGGATGATGTTCGACTCGCTATCAGCGACGTAAAGAGTTTTTCCATCGGTAGCGATTCCCGAAGGTTGCGCGAAGCCGGCTTTATCGAGTGGACCATCGAGGCGCGCTTCACGACCCGACCCGGCGAAGGTTGAGACTTCATTCTTGTCGAGATCCAGCTTCCAGATCTGGTGTGGACCAGCCATAGCGATGTATAGCACGCGCCCGACCAATTGCAGATCCCATGGCGAGCTCAGTGCAACGGTACGCGCTGGCCCGGTTTTGAAATAGTCGTGCGACTGTTCGCCCGTGCCTGCAATCGTTTCGACCGTGCGCGACTTCAGATCGACGCGGCGGATGAGATGGTTTTCAGTGTCGGCGACATACAGGCTGTCGCCGGCGAGAGCCAAACCCTGCGGACGATAGAAAGTCGCTTTGTCAAACGTGCCGTCTGCGGCGCCCGTTTCACCAGTGCCGATAGTTTCTACAAGCGTGCCGTCGAGTTTTGTAACCACGATGCGATTGTGGTTTGAATCGGCGATGAAAAGACGATCCGCGTCCGCGATGATTTTGCCGGGAAAGGCCAGTGGCAGCTCGCCGACTTTGGCGCGTTCGAGCACGAGTTTGAGAGGCTGTTCGTTCAGCTCACCTTTTTTGCGAAAGTCCTCAATTGTCTTACTGATCGCTTGATCGATGACCTCGTAATTACCTTCTCCCGAGACGCCGCCGATTACATATCCCGCCGGATCGATAAGCACCTGCGTGGGCCATGCGCGCACGCCGTAGCTTTGCCAGACGGCGTATTCCGAATCGTTATAAACCGGATGCTCGATCTCATAGCGCAGGATGATGCGCCTGATGTTCTCCGTCTCTTTTTCGTTTTGAAACTTCGCGGAATGGACGCCGATCACGACCAGTTGATTGGCGTACTTGGCTTCGAGTTTCTTCAGATCCGGAATGATGTGGATGCAGTTGATGCAGCCGTACGTCCAGAAATCGAGTAAGACGATTTTGCCTTTCAACGCGGCGAGCGAGAGAGGCTTGTCAGTATTAAGCCAACCGCGACCACCGGTGATTTCCGGTGCGCGAACGCGTGGTTTTTCTTGTGCAGACATGGAGACACCTTGAGCCGTCAAAATAAGTACGAGTATTAGAAATGCGGTTTTCACGGTTTTACACAGTTGGGTTTTCGAGCAGTTGATCGACGCGCTCGATCGCGCGTCTCAAATGCGGAATCGTGATCGATCCGCCGACTACGAGCGCAACGTTAAAAGCATCGAGAAACTCTTCACGATTTATTCCAATCGCCGCGCATTGTTTGATGTGATAAGTGATGCAGTCGTCGCAACGAAGCACGGCTGACGCCACGAGGCCCATCAATTCTTTGGTCCGCTTGTCGAGCGCACCGTCTTCGTAAGCCTGTGTATCAAGCGCAAAGAAACGTTTGATTCCAAGGTGATCACTGCCGAGCAGTTTCTCGTTCATCGCCGCGCGATAGCGGTCAAACTCATCCATTGCGTGCGCCCTTTCATCTGGAGGTTGAGCTCTCATTGTACGATCCGTGTGCATTCGTGCAAATCCGTGGCTAATAATTTACCCTTTAGCTCTTGAACAAACAGGCATTCACAACTCTCGAATATCAGCACCTGCTGGAGCTGATAAAACGAAACGCGCAGACCGAAGCGGGACAGCGGCGCGTCGAAGCACTCGTGCCAATCGACAACGTTGATACGCTGCGTCGAGAGCTTTCCGCGTTGTCGGAGTGCGTAACGTTGAGACGTCGCGGAGTCAAATGGTGGTTCAACGAACTGACTGATCTAACCGAAGCGATTACGCGTTTGCGCGTCGAAGGCGCGAGCCTGGATCCGCTCGCAATTCTGCAAACCGCACGTCTCTGCGAACAGGCGATGTCGGCCCGCGCCGCCGTCCTCGCCGAGCGTGAGAATGCGCCGGTGCTGTGGCAACTCGTGGAAAACCTGCCGCGCGAGCTCAACACACTCGTCGCACGTGTAACAAACAAAATTCTGCCGAACGGAGAGCTCGACGACCGCGCCAGTCCGGAGCTGGCGAGTATTCGTCACGAGATCAACGTTCTGCGTTCCCGCATCACGCGCTCGCTCGAAGGCTTAATGCGCAGATCCGCGGAAGCAATCCAGGATGAGCTCGTCACGATCCGTAACGATCGTTTTGTGATTCCGGTCAAAGCCGATCATCGCGGGCGCATCCAGGGCGTGGCCCATGGCTACTCATCTTCCGGCGCGACTGCTTTCGTCGAGCCGCTCGAAACGATTGACTCCAATAACGAGTTGCAGGGCCTGCACGAGAGTGAGGTGCGCGAGATAGCCAGGATTCTCTCCGGGTTGTCAGCAGAGTTGCGCGAACAACTGCCGGCAATCGAGATGGCTGCGGAAGCCGTCGCCGAGCTCGACTTCATCAACGCTCGCGCCGTCTTTCATCAGAACTTCAACTGCGTCATTCCTGAAATACAAAGCCAGACAAATGCATATACAAGCGGACAGCTTGAATTGATCGAAGCGCGGCATCCTTTGCTCGAGGAAAATCTGCGCGCCACGGGCGGATCGGTGGTCCCGGTCTCGTTCGCACTCGACGACGACAAGAATGCGATGGTGATCTCCGGCGCGAATGCCGGTGGCAAGACTGTCGTCTTGAAGACGACGGGCCTGCTTGCGTTGATGGCGTTATCAGGTATCTCCGTGCCGGCGCGCTCGGCGCGTTTTCCGTTTTACGCGTCAGTGCTGGCGGACATCGGCGATCATCAATCGCTGGCCGCGAATCTCTCGACGTTTACGTCACATGTCGCCAACATCGCGCGCATGATCGACCTGTGTGAGGCGCCGGCGTTGGTCCTGCTCGATGAAGTCGGAACCGGCACCGATCCCGAGGAGGGATCGGCGCTCGGTGTTGCTGTAGTCGATCACTTCCGCCGAGCTTGCAGCGCGCACGTCATCGCGACGACGCACTACAGCGGGCTCAAGATGTATGCGGGCACTGAAGAGGGCGTGCTTAATGCGAGTGTCGAGTTTGACGAAAAGACTTTGAGACCGACTTACCGGCTCGTGGTCGGCATGGCTGGCGCTTCGTCGGGTTTGGAGATCGCGCGCCGGTTTGGCGTGCCGCTGGGGATCGTCGACACCGCGATGAGATCTGTTAAAGAGTCGTCGTTGCAGGCGTCTGAATATTTACGACGCATCAAGCGGGAAGCCGAAGACGCGGAAGCTTTGCGTCTCGCGCTCGAGGAAGAGCGAAAGGCAGTCGCGGAAAAATTCGCTTCGCTCGACAAAGAGGCGGCGAAACATGAGCGCGAACGGCAAGCGACGTTTGAGCAGACTGTGCAACGCACGCTCGCGGATCTCGAGAAGCGCGCACAGGAGTTGGTGGCACGCATTGAAGATCGCACTGAGCGCGTAAGAGTTGAGCGCGAGGCGCAACGACAGGTCGCCGAAGTGAAGCGCACGGTGCAAAGAAGTGTGCGCGTTGTGCGTGAGGGCCAGACGGTCCAACCGGAACGTGTCGAGCCGGCAACTGAAGACGTTCCGCAATATGTCGCTGCGGCGCCGCGCGAGATTGTTGTCGGCGATAAAGTGAAGCTTCTTTCGTTTGGATCAGTGGGAGTGGTGGACCAGATCAAGGATGGCCTGGCTGAGGTGCGCGTGAAGTCGCTCAAGTTCAGAGAAAAACTGGAAAACCTCGAGCTCGTCGAAGTTCCGGCGAGTTCAAAGCCACAAGCAGGCAAGTTCGAAAAACTGCGACGCTCCGCAAACACTGAAATTCACCTCGCGGCGGCTGAACAGAATGCGCAATCGGAGCTAAACGTGATCGGCCGCACGACAGACGAAGCAGTGGACGCGGTTGACAAGTTTCTCGATGAAGCTTCTTTGGCGAGTCTGGCCCAGGTCCGAATCGTTCACGGCCACGGCACTGGCGCGCTGCGACGCGCCATCGCCGGTCTGCTCGACGGCCACCCTCACGTTTCCCGTTTCCTCCCCGCCCCTCCC
>DATENQ010000025.1:0-4298 GCA_035275005.1 Pyrinomonadaceae bacterium
CGCACCAGGCAGATAAATCACCATGCCACTGTATTTGTCTTCAACGCCGAGCTGCGAGTTGTACTTCACCATGCTGATGCCCGCGCGCAACGACTTCAAAGTCTGACGGTTCTTCTCCATTCGGCTCAAAACAGAGCTCACAAGGCCTGCTCCCTGACCATTCGTCGTGGCCGGGTACACTATGACGAGTGCGGATAATATGACTAACATCAGGCCCGAAGAAATCAATCTCTTCATAAATGCTCCTTAACTCAGTCTCCTTTCGCGGAGGTTCGCAAAAAACCTCGCAATTATAGGGAAAGACTATCGTATGTCAACCTCGAAGCTGCGTGTGCGTCCTTCAGCATCCGGTATTCGCCGCACCTCCAGCACTTCAACATTGGTGCGTCCTGTTAACGCCTTTACACGCTGTTCAATTTGGCTCTTATCTGCTTCATTGCCAACAACTTCCGGACTTAAAAGCAGGGTTGTGACAACGCGGCTTTGATGCACGGTTCCCTGAGCCCGTTCGCCACTCGAAAACCAGCTTTTTGGTGTCAAAAAAATGAAGATCAGAATGACCACACACAGGAGATCCCATTGCCAGGTGTTGCGCGCGTAATTCCAGAAGAAGATCTTCTTAAGTGTGGTTAACAGTCCTCGCACGGATTCAAGCTTGCAAGTTAACAGCCACGAAGAGCCGTGGCTGGTGGGTCGACCGAGATTTTACCACAAATCTCTGCGGCCTCTGCGTAATCTCAGCGTTCTCTTCGTTAAATGGCGGTTGAACGCAGAGGCCGCAAAGATCCGCAGAGGACCGCAAAGAGTTAATCAAAATCGAGCGGCGGTCGAAGGTTCGACGATGTGACCATCACGCATCTGCACGATTCGTTTGCACATCGCCGCAGCCTCGGGATTGTGAGTGATCATGATGATGGTCTGATTAAAGCGGTAATTCAACTCCTGAAACATGTTAAGTACAAGAGCTGAGTTCTCGGAATCGAGATTTCCGGTCGGTTCGTCCGCCAGAACGATGGCCGGACGCGTCACCACTGCGCGCGCGAGGGCCACCCGCTGCTGCTCGCCGCCGGACAATTCGAGTGGTTTGTGATGAAGTTTGTCTTCCAGACCGAGCAGCCGCAGCACCTCGCGACGGAGCTGTGCATTGCCACCGCCGTTGCCATGAATTCGCTCCGCCAGTCGGAGATTTCCTTCAGCAGTCAACGTCGGGAAAAGGTTGAATCTTTGAAAGACAAATCCGATCTTCTTACGACGGATCGCAGTCCGTTTTGCGTCTGAGACCGCAGTGATGTCTTCTTCGTCGATCACGATGCGGCCGGAAGTCGGAGTGAGCAGTCCTCCAAGCAAATGAAGCATGGTCGATTTCCCGCAACCCGACGGTCCCATGATCGCGAGAAACTCGCCTTCCTGCACTTCGAGCGAGACGCCGCGCAAGGCCGGTACATCGACCTTTCCAATGCGATAAACTTTTACGAGATCTTCGGCTTTTAGAATAGTTCTCATCGATTACTGGTTGGCGGTCATCTTTTTATACTGCACGTCGAGATCCACTTCCGGTAACTGCCACTTGTTTTCCAATACAAATGCCTTCGGATTGTAGTCCCTGTTTAGCTCGACTGAAGTTGAATCCTGATAACTGATACTAAGCTTATATTGATCCTGGGGCCGTGTGATCTCAATTCGGCTCGGCAGCGACGCCGTCGCAGAGCTGCCAAGCGGCTTCTCATTGTAATAAGAGACGTCTGTAATCAATCGTCCCTGGTCGTCAAAAGTTTGCACGCGTGCGAGTCGAATGCCGTTGACGCGATCGAACCAGAATCGTCGCTGCGGTCTTGCATCGCTGCCGGTTTGGGAAAACTCCTCGAGGATGTAGTAGCCGCGCATGATGCGGTCGCTCTTCTTTGACTCGCGGCGGGCATCGGCTTCTTCCTGAAAAAACTCGCTCTGCGCGTAGATCAAGGAGTTGTTTGGCTCGATCGGGCGCATCATGAACGCGTCCGTCAGATGCTGTGGACGGAGGTTCGAAAGCGCGCTGACAGTTTCCTCTTCCTTCTGGCTTTGTTGTTTGTCGTTCTGGTTTGCAGTGGTTAGTTCAGACTTGAGCTTTGGATAGATGGCACTATTAGTTCCTTTAACGAAACGGCGGTACTTACTATCGCCCTTGAGCATGGCGACACTGAAGCGTTCGCCGTCTGACGCCATCTGCGCGATGTCGACGGAGATGAATTGAATGACGAGATAGATTTTTCCGGGGCGTTGCACCGTGATGTCGCCGTCGACCAGCTTATATTGTTCGGCAATGCCGGACGAAGCAAACGAGGTGTCTTCAAATCGAATGTCGACCTTGCCGTGGATGGATTTGACGGTGGACAGCCGGTTTACTTCCTGGATTAATCGATCCTTGTTTGCGTTGGCCAGCGGGGTCAGAAGCTGCGGCACTTGAATCTTTCTCTTCGCGCCGAACAGACCGCACCCGGAACACAAAAGGAGCACTGAGACAATTAAGAAGACATTAAAATATTTGACCATCAGCCTAGTCGCCAATCATACGTCAAACGGGTGCTTTTTAACCACAAAGCCACTAAGACACAAATGTATATTAAGTGTTTGTGCCTTTGTGTCTTCGTGGTGAAAATTTTAGTTGAGCTCCAGCGGAGGCTTTCCAAATCGTCCTCGCAAGCTATTGATTGTGTTCACAATGCTCGGTTTACTCAACAACTTCTGTTCCAGATGGTGCCTGCCCGGAAAATCGAGCAACATGATCCCCAGTAGAATTGTCAGCAGTCCCTGACCAGGGACACCCGGCAAGGAAAGCACCACTCCCAAAGCCACCAGCACCACTCCGAGTATGTTCTTGCCCACAATCAACAGCACTCGAACCATCGGGTTTGATGACCATGCAAACCTTTCCTTGTTGCTCTTGCTGAAGTGGTCGGCCGGCAGCTTGACCAGGATTAGCGAGACGATCGCGAGGTTGACGAAGAAAGATCCAACAAAAATGAGAGCTCCGATAAGTACACTGCGCCAGGTGAGTCCTGTGAAGAAGTCGGATATTAGCTCAAACATTAGTATGCAGTTTGCGACGCGCTTTCAGGATCGACTGGAGCAATTCCTGCACTATCTGTTCCGCAGTCTGTTCAAGATTGAATTCCGGTTTTTCGGCTACTTCCCAAAACTCGTCCAGGCCTCGAGCGCCGGCGCGTTCGAGCGCGAGCACCTGGATTAAAAGATCCAATACGTCGGCAGCCTTAACCAGACGCGCTTCGATGCTTTCGCGATGCTCATAGTCGCTATAGAGACCGGCGTAGAAGCCTTCACGATCGACTTCGCTGACGACGTCTGCGAAGGCGGCCGTCTCGGCCTGCTTGCGTGCCTCGGAGCCGAAATACAACGTGCCTGTGCGTGGCATGTCTCCCACACGCGCTTCCGCCCAATCATGAAGCAATGCCAGGCGCAGCACCTTTTCGACGTTGACTTCGATGCCCTGTGTAACAAAGCGATCCGCGAGGAGCATGGCGGTGGCGCTGACTCCAAACGAATGAGCGGCTACCGATTCGGTACCGTTAGGCAAGCCGCGCAAGGTCCAGCCGGTGCGATCGAGACGCTTCAGACGCTGGAGTTCGATGAGAGTTGAAAGCATTACTTGGACCTATTGCGCCGGGCGAACAACAATCGTGCGGCGTCGCTCGCCGAGTGTGAGCGTTAGCGGTCGATCCAGTTGGATCGGATGTGTCTCGCCATCAATGCTAATGATCAGATTCTGCGGTGTTCTCGTCAGTGCGGTAATCGGAGTGTTGGGCGATATGCGCGGTAACAGGTTCGTTGCCACGAGGCGCCACGTCGCAGCCTCGCAGCGAATACGAAGCCCGGGAGAGTCAGTCTCAAATGATTCATCTACCGCCAGCGCATCTGCCTTGAAAACGCCTTCCCCACAGCGCACACCCGCCGCATCGTAAAAGGTAACGGCGCCGGATACGAACGCGTAAGCAAGCGTGCTTCTATTTCTGACAACCATGCGGACGTTTGTTACCGGTGTGTCAGGCGCGCCGTTAAGAGCAGTGGTTCTCAAGCTGGCTTCGAGTGCAGGCGCACCGCTAGCGTCCAAAGCCACGGCCGCCTCGGCGAGCGGGACGCGCTTTTCAGTCAACGTGTTGGCCGGCGCGATTTCCTGCGCGCTCGCAAACAAGACGCTGCAAAGCATGACTATGCTGGCTGCGATCATTTTCATTGGCTTCATCTCCTTCAATCGTCACTCGCGGACGACTGCATACATGAGCTGGTCGATCGTCTTACCGTCT
>DATENQ010000026.1:0-3259 GCA_035275005.1 Pyrinomonadaceae bacterium
GGTTGAGCACGATGCGGCGATTGATATCGCGCGCCGTCTCGCTCGTGGCCACCTGAAAATTAGACAGGTCGATTCTTCGCACGGCTATTGTGATTTAATTCGCGGCGCGAACTAATATCACGCGCTCGTGAGTTGAGTCAATGAAAAAACATCCGCGATATCTGTGGCTGGATTTAAAGCAGCGGACTCAGGAACCTATCCAGAAAGAGGTAACGCGCCCGCGTCGTGTCGGGCTCGGCTCGTGACTGCACGTCCAATCGCATCACTCGACCAATCGGCCACTTCGGCAGACCGGCGCCGTTTGGATCCCCTTTCTTGATGAAGTTGGCAAAGTAATTCTGCATTGTCACAGACACGCGGTAGTCGTCATCGGTCCATGGGTAAACATCACTCATTAACGCAAGGTTACCGAGAGCATATTCAATCTCCACTGAGTGGGCCGCGCCACGTGCCGCGGGTGTGTTCTGACCGCGCGGTGCAGGTCGCGGGCGAGTGTAGAGATAACGATATATCGGCGCCTCGCCGGTGTGATACCGAATCCAATTCCACGTGCTGTAGGCAATGAAGCGATCCCCAGCCATATCCGTTGCTGACTGGATGACTTCCTCGCGTGTGCTCCCCGGATAAAGTTTCAACGCCTCATCGGCGTGTGCGCCATAAAGCTTTTCCAAAACTTTCCTGTAGTTTTCCGGGGTGGGTTCGTCGCGGCCAAACAGTGCCTGCCATCCCGTCTCCTCAGAGTTCCAACCAGCCAACAGTGGCACATGTGCTTGTCTGCCGCCTCCATAGAGCTCCGCCGGATTCGCAGGGAAAAAGTAGCCATCCCTCACGATCGGAAAGCGTGCGATGCTCGCCCATCCGCCTTTGCTGGCCGGATCGAGAATCTGTTCGGCGGGCATTGCTCGCATTGCGGCAATCGACTGCGCTCCGAGACTCGCGGCGAACTTACTTCCCGCTTCCTCACCCTTTGCAAGAACGACTGCGGAGAGCGTGCCCGTGATCGCGCCGCTCTCGCCGATGGCGCCCGCGATGAGGTCCTTCGACATCGGCGATACCATCTGCGCGCTTACGGAGACTGAGCCGGCAGACTCGCCACCGATCGTGACGCGCTTTGGATCGCCACCAAAACTCGCGATGTCCTTCTGTACCCAACGCAAGGCAGCGGTTTGATCAAGCAAACCATAATTTCCGGATGCTTTGTACGAAGTCTCCCTGGTCAGCTCCGGATGGGCGAGGAATCCGAACACGCCGAGCCTGTAGTTGACCGTGACGACGACGATGCCTTTCGTCGCCATACTCTCGCCGTCGTAGCGTGGTTCGGAGCTGTCGCCGGTAACGAACCCGCCGCCGTAAAAATAAACAAGGACCGGAAGTCGTTCGCGATTCGATTTAGCGGGAGTCCAGACATTCAGATAGAGACAATCCTCACTCATGCCGTTCGATCGAAAACGCATGTCGTCAAAGATGCGTGCTTGCATGCAGCGCGGACCGAAGTCGACTGCTTGTCTGACTCCTTTCCAGTTCTGCAACGGCTGAGGCTCGCGCCAGCGCAGGTCACCTGTCGGCGGTTGCGCGAAGGGAATGCCGCGAAAGATTCGAATGCCGGAGGGTTGCACGCCACGCCCTTCAACAACTCCGTTTGCGGTTCGCACTCGGTCTACTGCAAACGCCGGCACAGCGCTCAGTAGTAGGGTTATGAGAATGGCTAATCGTTTTATCGTCATAAGAGACCCTGCTTACGAAGAAACTCGCGAATCGCAGTATAGCTGCTCGCCATCTCGTCGCGGTTGAAGCCGCTGTGTTTACGTCCACGTATCGTAATCAATTGATTCGGGACGCCGGCTTTGTCCAGCGCCGCGTGTAGCCGCACAGAGTGGTTGTAGGGCGCAACGTCGTCGTTCTCACCGTGAATCGTGATGATTGGCGGCAGGCCCGCGCGCACGTAGGTGATGGGTGAAACTTGTTTGGCGAGTTGTTCAGCGTTGCTCATACTTCCAAACCACTCGCGCACGTAGTTCTTCGCGTTTGGACCATCGAGCAGATCGGCAACGTCGCTGATTCCGAACCAATTAACAATCGCCGCCACTTTCGGTTCAGGCACAGTCGCCACGTTCCAACGATCGTTTCCCTGGATCGTGCATTGGCGATCGAAAACATTGTTCGCGGGTAACATGCCGGTGATGAGTGACAAGTGCCCGCCGGCGGATGTTCCGGTCAGAACAAACTTCGACGGATCGAGTGAATACTCACGCGCGTGATAGTTGACCCAGCGAAGCGCGCAGCGAGCGTCTTCAACTGCGGCGGGAGCCGGCGACTGGTGTCCCGTTCGATACTCTACGTTAACGGCAGACCAGCCCATCGCGAGGTACGGCAGCAGGAAAAGCACGTTGCGCTCTTTCTGCCCGTCTACCCAACCGCCGCCGTGAAAGAGAATGAGCGTCGGAGTAGGGTTGGTCCTGTTCTTCGGAAGGTATAGATCGAGTTTTAGTTCGATGTTGTTGGCTTTGGCGTAAGTGATGTTTGGGAAGATGTCGTAGTCGCCGGCAACGTAATCGATCCATCGTTCGGGACTGGTCTGACTCACGGCCTGAACACTCAGCAACACTATAAGACAAGCGGCGCGAAGCACGATCATAGTTATGTGGCGTCCAATTCGGCTTTTCTCATTGTCGAGCACACCTCTTATAATCAACAGGCCAAAAGAATAACAACATAAAAGTTTGAAAGGACATCATGCCAACACGAAAAGCAGAAGCTGAATGGGAAGGTAATCTGGCCGAGGGATCGGGACGATTGAAAGTCGGTAGCGGCGCTTTTGAGGGACCCTACTCGTTCAAATCACGTTTTGAAGAGGGCCAGGCGGCGACGAATCCGGAAGAGTTGCTTGGCGCAGCGCACGCAGGCTGTTTCACGATGGCTTTAACTGCGCAGCTCTCACGCGCGGGGATCAAGCCGAAACGAATTCATACCGAAGCCAGAGTCAAACTCGAGAAAGTCGGTGAGGCGTTTTCGATCACACAGATCGAGCTCGAAACCGAAGCGGAGATTCCGGACGTCGATGACGCGGCATTCCAGAAATACGCGCTCGATGCCAAACAAAACTGTCCGTTGTCAAAAGCACTCGCCGCCACACAGATCAGCATGACCGCAAAGCTGCTCTGATGGAATAATCACCACAAGGGGAAGTAACAAGTCAGGAACCAGAACAAGTCAGGAAGAGGGGCTTGCCCCCGCTCGTCGAATCCATCAGCAGCGGGGG
>DATENQ010000027.1:0-2635 GCA_035275005.1 Pyrinomonadaceae bacterium
GGCGTCCTGCTTTGATCTCGCGCGAGATCAAACTCTTCACTTCCTGCCGTTGATCTTCGCCGTAGACCATCGTCTCGATCGGAGTACGTCCGGGTGGCAGTTCGTCGATGATGGAAACATCCAGGTCGCCGTAAACCGTCATGGCCAGCGATCGTGGAATCGGCGTCGCCGTCATCACCAGCACGTCCGGGTTGAACCCGCGCGCGCGCAACTCCGCTCGCTGCATCACGCCAAAGCGGTGCTGCTCGTCGATCACTACGAGTCCGAGCTTTGCAAAACCAACCGCTTCCTGAATCAGCGCCTGCGTGCCGATGGCCGCGTGGATCTCACCCTCTTTCAGCGCGCTTTGCAGTCGTCGCTTTTCTGCGGCTCGAAGCGAGCCGGTCAACAGCTCAACGCGATAAGGTGTCTTCGCCAGCACGCGTTTGATACTGCGCGCGTGTTGCTCCGCGAGGATTTCAGTCGGCGCCATCATCGCGGTCTGCAAACCGTTTTCCATCGCGGCCAGCATCGCAATCACCGCCACGATGGTTTTGCCGCTGCCGACGTCGCCTTGAAGCAGACGGTTCATCGGCGCTTTGGATTTCATGTCGTTGAAGATCTGCGCGGTGACGGCTCGCTGGGCCTTTGTTAACTTGAAAGGCATCACCGAAGCGATCCTGGCATTGACGGTTTTGTCGATGCGCAGCGGCATCTCTTTCTGTTCTTTGACTCGCTGTCCGCGCTTTATACCGATCGCGAAGGTCACCCAGAAGAAGTCTTCAAAGATCATGCGCTGGTGCGCCGCGCTTCTTGATTGCTCATAGTCGTCCATCGACGCGTCTGGCGGTGGAAAGTGAATCTCGCGCAGTGCTTGAGCGCGGCCGATCAGTTTTGTTCGGTGTCGCAGGTCCGGCGGCAATGTTTCGTCAATTGCTTTATCGTTCAGGAGCGAGAGCACTGCGTGGACGATCTCGCGTACGCGTTTGGAGTTGAACTCGCCGAGTTTTCGATAGACGGGGACACGGCGACCGACGTGAATTGCCGCAAGCGACGGATCGGGCAGGTTCGCTTCGGATTGTTCGGGATGTGGCTCGTCTTCTGTTGTCTCCGGCGCCGGTAGAACTTCGAGCTCGTCGGCGGGTTTGTTCAATCTCAATTTGTAAGTGTTGCGACGCGCTTCCCATTCCCAGCGGCCAAACGTGATGAACTTTGTGCCGCGCACGAGCTTCGCGGTGTAATACTTGACGATGTCGTACGCGCGCGGACCAGAGACGAACCACCAGACGATCACTTCGCGGCCGCTCATTGGACCATCGATGCCGGAGACTTCGAAGATGTAGAGCCGAGGTCGTCCGTAACTCCGCGGGTTTCTGACGGCGTAGCCGTGCGCATTGGTGACGCTGAGCTCGAGCGAAGCTTCGACGCCGTCATGAAGATCTCTGATCAGTGCGGGATGCGATCGATCTTCGTAACGCATCGGGAAGTAAGTGAGTAGATCTTCGACTGTGACTTCAGCGGCGCTCTTCTTGTGAACCTGTGAAGTGAGTGCGTGGGCGAGTTTGCGCGAGAGAACCGGCCCCAATCGTGCGATCTTAAAATTGTGAAGATCCTCAACTGGAGTGTTGAGGGAGATGGCGCTGGGCATCGGCGGGATCATAACATAGCGAACAACGAGGGAAGGGTCATGACAAACGAGAGAGTATCAGACACCACGCGCGAGAATTTGAAACTGTTGCGGCAGGGTTTGCTGCGGCTACACAAGACGTTGCTGGACCTGGAGCGCCGGGATTATGAGCGGGCGCGTGGCCGCATCGGCAACAGTTACGAGTTTCTGCAGCTCGTGCTCAAGGATCCGTGGTTCGATTGGTTACATCGTCTTTCCGAGCTCATCGTCCAGATCGACGAGACGCTCGACACGCACTCGGAAACACCGGCGACTGAGGCTGATGCCACGGCGTTAATCGAGAGGGCGAAGTCGTTGCTCGCGCCGGCGGAAACGGGGACTGAGTTTCAGAAGAACTATTTTCTTGCGCTACAGCAGTCCCCGGACGTGGTGTTGTTGCACTCAGAGGTGATGAAGATATTGGGAAGATAATTAGCCGCAGATTAACGCGGATGAACGCGGATTTGATCTGCGTTCATCCGCGAAATCTGTGGCTAAATTCTACCTAAGCACAATGCTTCTCAAAGGCTTGAGTGAGTTCTCCGGCGATCTGGTTTGCATCCCGGCCCTCGATCTGGTATCGCTCGAGCATGTAGACCAATTCACCATCCTTCAGCAGCGCGATTGACGGTGATGACGGGCCGTAACCGGTGAAGTAGCTGCGCGCTCTGTCTGTGGCTTCGATATCGGCGCCGGCGAAAACCGTGGCCACCTTGTCAGGCTTCACGCCGTGTTGCAGGGCAAGCGCCACGCCGGGTCGCGCCTTTCCAGCCGCACACCCGCAGATAGAGTTCACCACGACCATCAGCGTGCCTTTGCTGTTTCGAATCGTCTCATCAACCGCATCGGCTGTTCTCATCTCTTCGACTCCGAGTCGCGTCAAATCTTCACGCATCGGACGTATCATGATTTCCGGATATGGCATCGATCAATCTCCTGATTTCTAATTTCCTGAATCTTAGAATTTTTCACGCAAAGGCGCAAAGTCGA
>DATENQ010000028.1:0-6686 GCA_035275005.1 Pyrinomonadaceae bacterium
TGGTGGAGCAGAGGGGGGTCGAACCCCTGACCTCCGCATTGCGAACGCGGCGCTCTGCCAAACTGAGCTACTGCCCCACGCGGAATGTCATATTAGGAATCGCCGTTGAGTAGTGTCAAGGCGTGGGTGAGGGCGTCCGGAAGTTTAGCCACGTTTTTGCCGCCGCCCTGGGCGAGGTCGGGTCTGCCGCCGCCGCGGCCGTCGAGCATGGAGCAGGCTTCGCGCATCAGGAAGTTCATGTCGCCGGAGGCGTCTGCGGAACGTGCGAAGACGAGGCGCGCGGTGTCTTTGTCGCGAGAGGCGAGCAAGGCAACTGTCCGCGGATGCGCGATAAGAGCATGTGCTAGTTTTTTCAATGACTCTGCGTCACGATCATCGAATGTTTGAGTGATGATGCCGTTCAAAGCTGTGGCTAATAATTTCTCGGCTTCGGAACCGGCGGCGATCTCTTCAAGCACGCGAATGCGACGATTCTGTTCCTTGTGCTCCTCCACCATCTGCGCCGCATATTGCGGAGCGTCGTCCCTGCCGGTACTAAACAACGCCGCGACTTCACGCGCGCTCTTGTTAGCCTTCCGATAATCCGTAAGCGCGCGCACACCCGCTACAAACTCAATCCGCGTCAGGCCCTTTGCACGTTCCCACGAGCGCGCTGCGATCATCCCGACTTCGCCAGTGCGATACGCGTGTGTGCCACCGCATGGTGTTAGATCGAAACCCTCGATCTCGATCAAACGAAGCTCGCCCTCACGCGCGGACTCCTTTCGCAAAGCCATTTCGGCAGCCTGTTCGGGCGTCACGTTCAAAATCGTGATCGCACGATCTTCCCAGATGACATTGTTCGCCAGTTCGACCGCGCGCTCAATGATCTCGGTCGTCGGATTATTCAGTTCGACGTCGATCTGACACGAAGCTTCGAGGACGCGGAAGCTGCGCGTCGGCGCGTTGAAGAGCGTGATGAAAGCCTGCGAGAGAATGTGTTGCCCGGTGTGTTGTTGCATGTGGTCCAGTCGTCTGGACCAATCAATACGCCCGCGTACAGACTCGCCCAGAGCCGGCGCCGTTCCCTGGACTACGTGCAGCACACCGTTGTCACCATCGTCGATGCACTCAACCACGCGCGCGCAGTTCAGTGTCCCGGTATCGCTCGGTTGTCCGCCACCCGTCGGATAGAACGCGGTGCGATCGAGCACCACCGCAGTCCAGCCACTGACGCGATCAGTCAGGTCGACAACACGAGCTTCAAACTCGATCAAATGAGAGTCGTTGTAATAGAGGCGTTCGGTTACCGGCATCGCAATTATTTAGCCGCGAATTACACGGATTTATTCGTATAATCGCGCGCATGCATCCTTATTCACGCAGATTGATCATTGCATTCGTATTCGTCGTTCTGACAAGCAGCGTTGCTGTCGCACAAGAGCCGTCGCTGCGGTCGATCAGTTACCGGCTCTCGATGTCGCGACCGCAGTCGCATCTGTTCGAAGTGCAAATGATAGTTGAACTACCCGAACAGTTAAAAGACAAGCCGCTACAATTTCAGATGGCGAAGTGGTCGCCGGGGCGTTACGGCGTCTTTGATTTCGCGAAAAATGTCCAGGAGTTTCGTGCGAACGGCGCTGTGACGCGCGTCGACGATCAAACGTGGAGCGTCGCACCACAAGGTAATACAACGCTCACCGTCTCATACAAAGTTTTCGGCAACGATCTCTCCGGCACCTTCTCGCAACTCGATACTCGCCACGCGAATTACAACGGCGCATCGATCTTCATGTACATCGTGGGCCATAAGCCCGATCCGGTAAAGCTCTCGATTCAAGCTCCTGCCGGCTGGAAAATCGTCAATGGTCGCACCGAGCGTCCCGGACAAAACGAATGGCGCTTCCCAAACTGGGACGTAATGATCGACACGCCAACCGAAATCGCACCTGACTGGACGCAGGACACGTTCGAAGTTAACGGCAAGAAGTATCACGTCGTCGTGCACTCGTTTGGTCCGGAAGGCGGAAAGCGCGCGGCACTCGTGCGTGACATCGAAAAGATCGTGCGCGCGGAAGTGGCGATGTGGGGAGCGCCGGAGTTTGAAGAGTACACGTTCCTTTTGCACTTTGCCGCCGACGATCGCTCCGGTGATGGCATGGAACATCTGACGTCCACTCAGATCATCCAACCGGGCGCGCTTGGCGAACCGGGTGTTTATGAACGTGCGCTCGGCACAGTGTCGCATGAGTTCTTCCACGTCTGGAACGTGAAGCGACTTCGTCCGCTGGAACTTGGACCATGGGATTTCACGCGCCCGTTAGCGACACGCAGTCTTTGGATAGCTGAAGGTTTCACGAACTACTACGGTCATTTGATGTTGAAACGCGCCGGACTCTGGAACGATGAGCAGTTTCTGAATGCAGAAGCCGAGACTATCGAACGCACCGAGAGCTTGCAGGGAAATCGTCTAATGAGCGCGGAGGAGTCGTCGCTCTCGGCGCCGTTCATCGATCGCGCAGAGCACGCGCAGTCAACGAACCTGCATAACACGGCCGTCAGCTATTACCCGAAAGGCGAGTTGATCGGCATGGTGATGGACCTGCTGTTGCGCGGGCGCACGAAAGGGAAGACGTCGCTGGACGACGTAATGCGCGAGATGTACCAGGAGTTTTACCTGAATAGTCCGGATAGCAGTTATTACCTGCGTGGGCGAGGTTACAAAACGGAAGATCTCGAGCGGATCGTAGCGCGGCGCTCGGGCGTTGATTTTAGCGACTTTTTCAAACGACATATTCGCGACGTCGAGATGCTGCCGTACGAGGAGGCGTTTGCGTATGTCGGTCTGCGACTGGTGAAGACGCAGGCGAAGGAGCCGTTTGATGCGGGGCTGTCGATTCAGTTTGAAGATCCGCGCAGGGCGATGATTGAGAACGTGCGCAACAACTCGGCGGCGGAAGACGCAGGACTGCAAAGCGGCGACCAGATTGTTTCGCTTGGCGGAAAAGATGTGACGGCGGACACATGGCTGAAGACGCTGGCGCACTTCAAGACGGGTGACTCGGTGCCGGTGATAGTGAAACGCGATCGACGGACGATTAAAACTAACATTGTGCCTGGTCAGCCGGAGCGGTTTGAGTACTCGCTTGAAGAAAAGAAAGATGCGACGGTTGAGCAGAAGACGTTGCGTGCAAAATGGCTGAAAGGAACCTAACCACAGATTACGCAGATTTAAGGAACGATTACTTCGAGTGAGTGTGGGGCGATCTCGAATCGCATTGGTAAGTGGCCGAGTAGCTCGCCGTCGATCTGAACAGCAGCGTCACCGTGGGCTTTGACGGTTGTTGTGGTCACAAAGCACACCTCTGGTTTGTCGCGTGGCATGCCGCTGCGCATTGCTTGCGAAAGCAGGCGCAGATAACGCATGCGGCTCGACGTTTGAATGATGCAGACCTCGAATTCGGGCTTGTCCAAGCGGGCGCCGGGCGTAATCGCGAGGTCGCCGCCGTATCGTGCTGCTTTACCGATCGTCGCAAATGTCGCTGTGTACTTGTCGCCATTGATCTCGAGCGTGAATGGTTGAGGGTTCCACGTTGCGAGGTGACTGAAACCGGAGATCCAAAACGCGCCCTTGCCGATGCGCTTCTTTAGCGAAGGCTGCACGCGCTCGACGACTGATGCGTCAAGACCGATGCCTGCCATCAAAATAAAATGACGCTGCTCGTTCGTGGTTTCGTTGATCGCGAGGCCGAGGTAGATCTTGCGCGACTTGCCTTGCGCTGCGATCGCGATGGCTTCCTGATCGTCAATCGGCAAACCGAGCTCGCGCGCGAGAACGTTGGCAGTGCCGCGAGGAAGGATACCGAGCCGCGCGTCAGTGCCTGCTAAACCCTGGATGGCTTCATTGATCGTGCCGTCACCTCCGGCGACGATCACGTCCGAACTGCCGTTGCGCGCAGCGCGAGCGGCGAGATTCGTCGCATCACCTGGGCCAGCGGTCAACTTTAAATCGACAGCAACGCCGGCTGATTCGAGTTGCGAAGCAAGTTCCTGAATCGGTCGAATACGACGGGACCCATAGCGGCCTGTCTTTGGGTTGGAGATCAGCGTGACTTTGCGAGTGGACATAAAGACACCTGGCGCATAAATCCGTCATGTGCGGCCACAAAGAGGCGCGAATTTATTAGCCACAAAAAGGCACAAAGCACAAAAAATAGAAACCAAGAACTATGTAACAAGCGCCTGAGTCGCAACAACTATTCCAGCCGGTAGTTTGGCGCTTCCTTGGTGATAATCACGTCGTGAACGTGCGACTCCTTCAGGCCGGCGGAAGTGATGCGCAGGAAGCGCGTGCGCTCCTGAAATTCCGCAACCGTGCGACAGCCCGTGTATCCCATGCCCGAGCGCAGGCCGCCTACAAGTTGAGTCACCATTTCCGCGAGGGTGCCTTTATAGGGAACTCGTCCTTCGATTCCTTCGGGAACGAGTTTGGAGTCGTTTTCGGCCGTGTCCTGCGCGTAACGATCGCGCGAACCTTCGCGCATCGCGCCAATCGATCCCATGCCGCGATACGATTTAAATGAACGGCCCTGAAAAAGGATCACTTCGCCCGGCGCTTCTTCGGTACCGGCAAACAACGATCCAATCATCACGACATCCGCGCCGGCAGCGATCGCCTTCGCCACGTCGCCGGAAAACTTCACACCGCCGTCAGAGATCACCGGGATATTCTTTTCGCGAGCAGCTTTAACACAATGCGAGATGGCCGTGATTTGCGGAACGCCCGCGCCAGTCACAACTCGCGTAGTACAGATCGATCCTGGTCCGATACCGACTTTGATCGCATCGACACCGGCGTCGATCAGTTCCTGCGCGCCTGCCGTCGTGCCTACATTCCCTGCGATCAGATCTGTTTCCGAATGTCGCTTCTTGATGTCCCTGACTGCATCGATCACGCGCGACGAGTGACCGTGCGCGGTGTCGATTACGAGGCAGTCGACACGTGCCTTCACAAGCTCATCCGCACGCTCGCGGTAATCGCCCGTTGCTCCGATAGCAGCGGCGACGCGCAGTCGACCCAGATTATCTTTCGCGGCTGACGGATATTTGATGGCTTTCTGAATGTCTTTGACGGTGATCAGTCCTTTTATATGTTTATCGTCGTCTACGACCAGCAGCTTCTCGATCCGATGTTTCTGTAACACGGCTTTGGCTTGTTCCAACGTCGTGCCCACGGGAACAGTCACGAGCGGCTGTTTAGTCATCACTTCACTAACCGGAATATCGAATCTCGTTTCGAAACGCAGGTCGCGATTGGTGATGATCCCGACGAGATGACCAGCTTCATCGACAACCGGAACGCCGCTGATGTGAAAACGCTCCATCACCTGCAACGCTTCACGCACCGGACGATCGGGTCGAATCGTTACCGGATCGACGATCATTCCCGATTCGGATCGTTTTACCTTATCGACTTCCTCCGCTTGCCGTTCAATGCTCATGTTCTTGTGAATCACTCCGATGCCGCCCTGTTGGGCCAACGCGATCGCGAGCGCCGCTTCGGTGACGGTGTCCATCGCGGCCGAGCAGAGCGGAATCTGTAGACGAATATTTCGAGTGAAAAGAGTTGAAGTGTCGGTTTGGGAGGGAAGGACGTCGGAACGATCGGGAATTAGAAGTACGTCGTCGAAAGTCAGTCCTTCGAAGATGTCAGATGTGATCATGTCGTTATTAATAACTCCTGGGAAAAGTTTTCCCGCAAAGGCACAAAGGCGCAAAGAAAAGCAACTCGATTTCTTTGCGCCTTCGCGGGAAATGTATTAGTTCGATGTTCAAAAACAACACTGCCTGTACTGTAGTAAATCCTTTGTCGCCGGTGTGAGGTCATTATACATAGACGTGTAGATTTTCTCCTGATCCCCGGCGGGCATCACCGCCGCTCGTTTCTGGAACCAGTGCAGCGCGGCCAGTGCCGCTGCGGTCAGGAGTGCCAGAATTAATATGGCCAGCAGCACGGTCAATATAGGAGAGCGTGTGGCCGGCGTGTCAGTGTAGACTTTCGAATGATGCGGGTGGGTGTTGACGTCGTCTATCGACTCGCCATGCTCGCGCAGGTACCGGGTGTAGCCCTCGATCGCCTCACGCTCGTCGTAACCGATGCACTTCGCATACGCCTTGATAAAGCTGCGATTGAACACACCGCCGGGGAGACGCTTGTAATCGTTGGCTTCGATGGCTTCGAGATAATGGACGGAAATCCGCGTTTGATCGCAGATTTCGCGTAGGCCGATCCCTCGCTCCTCGCGTGCGAGTCGCAATTGTTCGCCTATACTCGCTGCCATCTCCAATCGCTCGATTCCTGGCGTTGGTTGGTTGGATAGTTACCCCAGGTCTATCAGCGCGCCGCTTGTAAGAATGCGTACAACTCCCACTTTTTCTGCACTATAGCTCGCGCTGCAAAACGTTGTCAAACTTTTGTATCGCAAAAGATATGCGTCTCTTGCTTCTTACCGCCTGCGGTGGTACGTTGAGGCCAATAGTGACCCGATACAGTCGCTTTTAATCTCTACAATAGACAAAAGTGAGGACAAAGAGATGCCCCTGGAAGCACTCGGAATGGTTGAGACCAAAGGATTCGTGGGTGCAGTTGAGGCCGCCGATGCGATGGTCAAAGCAGCGAATGTACAACTGCTCGGAAAAGAGTACAT
>DATENQ010000029.1:0-10492 GCA_035275005.1 Pyrinomonadaceae bacterium
CTTCGCGTCGCCAGTCCACTGGCCGATGCGGAAGATGACAAACTCAGCCGGCTTCACCGGCGCCACGCCCACCAGGCAGATCATGCGACCATTGTCGAGATCGTTCTGCGTCATGGTCGTGCGATCGCAGCGCACGAAGTACGCCTGCTCGGGTTTATCGCCAAGCAGCGCGCCATCGCGCCAGAGCACCAGCAGAAAGTCTTCGACGGTTTGGCGAATGTTGGCCCAGAGCCGCGGACCATTCGGTTCAAACACGGCCCACTGCGTGCCTTTGTCGATCGAGTGTTCGATATAAATAAACAGACGCCGCACGTTGACGTACTTCCACTCGGGATCGGAGCTCATGGTGCGCGCGCCCCAAACACGATTACCGCGACCTTCAAAGAACCGGAGCGCGTTAATCCCCTCAGGGTTGAGCACGTCCTGTCGCGCCTTGTTGATGTTGGCTTCAAAACGCGTCAATCCACGCACGATTTCATTCGCCGGTGCTTTATGCACTCCGCGTTCGATGTCCGAGCGCGCGTAGATACCGCAAACGAAACCCGAAGGCGGAATCAGTAGCTTCTTCGGCGGCCTGCCTTGCGCGGCACGCTCGGTGGGATCGAGGATCTCGACATACGGGTGATAGAGCGCCGCGTATTTGCTGTCGAACTGTCCACGGAAACGCCTGATCTCGTTCATCGAGCTGGCCGGTGGACCATCAACCACGGCGATTCGATAACGAAGGTTCTCCGCGTGAGTAATAAGCGACTGTGTAGCTGTAAAAACCTCGAGATCGTCCGCCAACGTAGCGGCGTCAGGCATGGCCACGATCGCGATGTCGTCGATTTCACCCAACGCAGCGAGGCCGGTCGCAGTCAGCAGTGGATTGTCAGGATCGGCTTCGGAACCGGCGAAATCCGCTGCGGCTGGCAGGTCGCCGTCGTTACCGCCTGCGAGCCGTCCGGCAGCAGTCGCTGAAGTTAACAGGCCCATCAGGGCGATTGCGTCTGCGCCCAGTAGTTGGTCATTCCAATCCAAATAGACGAGGGCGTTTTCATCCGCCGGATCATCCTTATCGAGTACCGTTTTGATATAACGCGTTTGCTCCGGATCGGCGCCAAGCTCGTTGTACTGATCGATGCGATCGTTTCCGGACTGCACCGTCACCATCAGCTCTACCAGGTGCACGACGTTGTTTGCCGCGGGTGCGCCGCCGGGGCTGATCGTCTGATTGCCGTCTGCATCGATGCGCACGATTCGCAAATCGCCAGGCGTGATAGGCGCGTTGGGCGGCGGCGGATCGCTGCCCGGGGCCAACACTTCGATCACCGCGCCGTCCTTGACGCGTTGCACGCGACCGCTCGCCGTCACAGTGACGCGCGTGCGCATGGGCTGCGTTTGGACCAGCACATTACCCATCGCGCCGGGCCAGCGTGCTTTCCAGGTCGCGTTGAGCGAACCATCCGTAATGATCCTGCCGGCCACTCCAAGAGCGCCGTCACCAACGCGCGGAACGAACACGCGCGAAACGTAGAGTCGTTTCCCGCCGTTCTCGAAATACGCTCGCGCCGCGTGGGCCAGGTACGCAGTGCGTCCCGAGTCCATTTCGTTAAGCGATCCGTAGACGCGTTCAAACTCGGTAAAGCTGGTAATTAAACGCGGCTCAGAATTTTTTGGACCACCCGTGTATCGCACCGGGCCGTAGTGGGTTACGCCGGCAAATCCAGTGGTACTCGTAGGCACTCCTTCGATCGATTTCGAGCGAAAGCTGACTTCCTCGACATAAACTCCAGGTGCTAGATATTCGGGCATGAAACACTCCTTCTTTTGCAGCGCACACGGCGCTAGGTGATCACAAAGTCTTCTATTCCGCTAAGGCACTTGCCCAAAGTGAATTCGACTGTGCGCGTGACAGTTGCCGTGTAGTTCTGAGCAGGCGGTTGGTCGGGCGGCTGAACGCCGGTCGCGACCGGATCGTCTACTCCCGGCGCTGCCAGAATTTCCAATGGCAGATCCCACAAAGGATCGAGTTTTGGTAAATCGGGTGATGAAGGTGTTGGCGCCGCGGCTGGGCCAAGCACTGTGACGTCGATGTTGAGTGGCTTTGGTGTAGCACTGCCGCTCGTGACCGCGGCATTGATCAGTAGTAGAAACTCGCCGCGATCGTCACCGTGTGCACGTCCGACAATCACGCTCGTGCCTTCGAGTGTGGCGACCACGCGCGCCCAACGCATCGGGTGGCCGCCGCGCGTAACTCTTCCACGCAACGAGGTGGTACCGTTGAAATCGTATGCAGCGCCGGGAAAGAAAGTCGGACGTCGAATGCGTCGCCGGAAATCTCTGACGTTTGTGTTCGCGGCATCGGCTTCTGCCTGTTCCTGAGCTTCGACGTCTGTAAGAGTCAGAATCGGAACTCGCAAACGTCGCGGCACGATACGACGACGATCGTGCTCCGGCTTGTAGACGCGATCGGGTTGATCGAAAAATCTCAGGTCGACTGTGGCGGTTACGCCGAGTTGATAACGCAGTGCGTAGCGATTCGAGGTGTGGCGTTCGATGGGCGGGCGCGGCAGGCCGAGCAGCGAAGCGTCGTGCTGGATCTGGAGTTGGTAGGACAATGGTCTGGCGCTGATTGCGTCCACGGGCTCGATGCCAAGCGCGAGCCGCTCGACTCTTTCCGAGAACCGGCTTGGCAGAAACTGGTTCATAACTTCGTCGAAGGCACGGCGCCGGTAATCGCCGTGATAACCGGACCTTCCGGCGCGGCCACGCGGCCGTCCAGCCTCATCACGCGCGCGACGTAGGGCACGCTCAAGCGATACTCGGTCGGCAGTGAGTCAAACATGCGCATCACGGCTTCATTCGAAACTTCTTCGAGCACGATCTGGATTGCCTCGCCGGCATCCCACTCGCCCGACGAATGCAGCAATGGACCACTCAGGATCGGCGTGGAATCAAGACACTGCATCGCGCGGCCGAGGATGCGATGTTCGTCTACGGCATTGTCGGCCCAGGGCGTGATCAGGTAGTGCAAATCGAGTCCCAGGTGGGCGCGCCCGTCGCGTTCGGTGGCGCCTGCCCAGGCGGCGCGCATGACCCTGTTGAAATCGACGCGATAGAGAAAGATCGATAACGCACGAGTACCGATGTTGTTAGCGACGTTATTCGGATCGAAATCCGTGGTGCGCACCAGCACGGCTTTGGTTTTATTGTTTTGCTCATCCAGCGGCTGCAAATCCTCGAAACACGAGTTGAGCAGCATTTCAATACTCTTTCCCGCTGCGGCAATCCCGGCAAAGCCAGCCAATGCGTCCTCCTAAAACCTGAACCTTGTTGACTTCAACCAGCGTCGAAGCTGTTCGACCCACGTCGTGTCAGTCTCATCGATGTAAGGCTTGATGAACGTCACGATGTCGCGAAGGTCTTTCAAATAACGGCGTTCGCCGCTGGGCACGTGCGTGATCTGGCCGTGCCAGCCGTCCATACCTTTGCGGCTGACACCTTCTTCCAGCCACAGCTTGACGATAAAAGAGTGGACGTTAGACTCAGGCATTTCACGCGGGCTGATCTTTAGCAGAGCCCTGCCCGCGCGCTCGTCTCTCGTGCGTCTGTCGGATCGTCTTAGCCGCAAAAAGGCACAAATGGCACATAAAAGATTTGTCTAAAGACTTAGGGCTTAAAGACCTCTGCCTTTCCTTTTATGTGCCTTTTTGCGGCTTACTTCTTGCTGAGTTGTTTTGAGACGAGTTCGACGGCGGCAATGTCGCGTTGGACACGTTTCTGGACCGCGCCGAGGATTAATTGGAGACGCTTGAGACGGCCGAGGATTTCCGTCAGTGAGGAATCATTGAGCGGCGTTATAGTCTCAGTATTACTGCTGCCGTCGCGAATGTGTTCATAGAGGGCGGTTGTTTGACGTTCCGGTTTTACTGCGAGCTCTTCACGAAGCGCGGTAACACAGCGATCGTAGAGACGCAGCGCGCCGGTCCGATCTCCCGAAGAATACTTCATCATCATTAACTGCCGGTAGGTCCGCTCTGAAGCACGATCGTAGGTCAGAATCGTGTCGCCATAACTCAAACCGGCTTCATATTCCTGATGCTCCATCGAGTAGCTCATCAACTTGTCGAGCATTGTGAGATAGATGTTCTGCAATCGTTCACGCTCGAAGAGACACCAATCGTGATACCAGCCGTCGAGCAGGTCGCCCTTGTAAAGTTTCACGGCATTCTTCAACAGGTCCGCGCTCGTCCCGTCGAGCTGCTTACCTTTAGTTCCGGCGAATGCCTGTTCGAATTCGGCGACGTCCACCCAGCAATGGCCGTTCAAATTGAGTTGCACCCAGTCGTGCTCGACGGAAAGAAACTGCGGCCCGGCTGCTTTCAAAGCCGAGTGCAAGTGCCAGAGCGCCTGGCGTAAATATTTCCGCGACTTTTCGGTCGAAGTTTCGCCCCATAATAAGGACGCTAACGTTTCGCGAGCGTGAGGACGTCCCGGATGGACCATCAGGTAACAGAGTAATTCCTGCTCTTTACGTCCTTCGAGACCGGCAAATGCACCGGAGTCTTTGACGACACTGAGCTTGCCAAACAGTTGAAATTTCAGAGTTGACATTTCGCACGCTCGACGTTTAACCGCCGATTGCCGACACCGAAATCCGATGGTCCGAGATTGCGTGAGTGGAACTGGCTATTCTCGAAGGCTCGTTTAATGGATTGTTTTACAGAAAACTGGCGCAGTGAGATCCCCGGGGGAAAAGGGAGCTGGACTAGCGTCAATGCATCGGTGAGCGCATCGTATACTCCCTTTTGAGCGACGCTGTCAAGAACAATTCGGCGGGGGCAACCCCCTCTTCCTGACTTGTTCTTTTTGAGGTGCCTTGGGGAATAACAAGTCAGGAAGAGGGGCTTGCCGCCGCCGCAGACGTGCGCTCAGTTCAAAAGGACTTAAGGCGGATTTCAGCTATCTAAATCTGCAATAAATTCGACGTAACGTACCCGAGGTACTGACCCGGCCCAACGACGGGGCTCGATAGGACGGCACCCGACGGAGCCCGGGTATTTTTTGGCCCTTCTGGCCCGCTTTGTGGCAAGATATCGGTCTTTACTCCGGCTCATGATCCCTGGAGCCGTTAAACCCTACGGAGGATCGCCTTGCCCGGAAAAACAATACTTTCCCTCTTAATTCTGTTTTGCGTCAGCACTGGCGGTGCGGTTGCTTCCGCTCAGAACTGCAGCCCTCCGCCTGTCACTGCAAACTCCAGGATCTACAACATCTTTTCACCCGAGCAGGAGATGATTCTCGGTGACCTGAACCATCAGCGCATGTCCGGCGACCTCCGCTTTGTGCCGGATGAAAAGTTACTCGCTTACGTGAGGCAAATCGGCGAAAGGCTGACTCGTCATTTGCCGCCCACCGGCCTCAAGTTTCAATTCTTTATCGTCGACATTCCCGAGGCGAATGCCTTCAACACTCCCGGAGGTTACGTTTTTCTTTCGCGGAAGCTGATCTCGTTTACGAAGACCGAAGACGAGCTGGCGGGCGTGATGGCACACGAGCTGGGCCACGCTGTTGTCCATCATTCCGCGAGTGACATGTCGGAACTATTAAAAAAGATTCTTAACGTCACGCAACTCGGCGATCGCAAAGACATCACTGAAAAGTACAACCTGCTCATCGAGCGAGCACGAACGAAGATCGTGTCGCAGAGTAGGAACCACGAGGACGATCAGCAGCTCGAGGCAGATCGCATCGGACTGTTTGCGATGGTTTCGGCCGGCTACGACCCAAATGCGTTCACGGAATTCTTTAGCCGCCTCGTCGAAGAAAAAGCAAAAGCGGGAAACTGGTTCTCAAACATATTTGGCAACTCGAATCCGACGGAAAAACGCCTTCGCGAAATGGTCAAGGTCACCGAACAGTTGCCCGGTCCATGCCGCGAGAAGCGCAGCACGGATGCCTCGCAACAGTATCTGAACTGGCAGGCCGAAGTCGTTTCGTTTCGCCAACCTGACATTGCCGAAGAGCTCCCCGGCTTATTGTGGAAGAAGGAACTTTCACCACAACTCAAAAGCGACATCTCGTATTTCGCAATCAGTAGCGATGGAAACTACTTCCTCGCCCAGGACGACTTTGCGATCACCGTCATCCAGCGTGATCCGCTGAAGGTAGCTTTTCAAATTCCTGTTACCGATGCGCGTCCGGCTTCGTTTACGCCCGATGGACGTTTCGTCGTGTTTGGCACCAACGGTTTGCGATTTGAAAAGTGGAGCATTGTTGACGCCAAACCGGTTGAAGTTCGCGAGCTCGTCGTCAGGCGCGACTGCTGGGAGCACGCGTTCTCGCCCGACGGTAAGTACCTCGCCTGCGTTGACTACGGCCTCGGCTTAAACATCGTGGAAACTCAAACCGGAAAGCGAGTTTGGGAGAAAAAAGAGTTCTATGCTTTGAGTTTTTGGGAGTATTTAGGTTGGATTACCGCGGAAGCCAGAGACGACGAAACCAACAAGTTCTTCAATCTCGAGTTTTCTCCTGACTCGCACTATCTAATTGCCAGCCGGTCAAACAGGTATCGCTTCAAGGTCAAGGTCGACGCGCTGACCGTCGACGAAACCGAAAACACGTTGATGGCCCTGGATCTTTCAACGCTCAAACCAGTATCGACAGGTGGCGATCTGAAGAAGGTGACGCGCAGGACGTTCATTTTCATCGCTCCCGACAAGATCCTCGCGCAGATGCCCGCGAGCGTTAACGACTCAGGCATCTTCTCGTTTCCTCAAGGCAAACGGCTCGCAAAATTCGCAATGTCAGCCAATGAACTGAAGCTGACGGGTAATCCTAATTACGTGATCATCAAGCCGGTCGTGGGTGCGACGATGGGCATTTTCGATTTGACGAAAGGGGCGCTCGTCAGTGGCATGAACAAAAACGACGCTACCTTTTGGAACGATCTGATCATCTACGAATTGATATCAGGCAGTGTCACTGTCTCGCAGACAAAATACGACGAAGAAACGAAACTTCTTAAGTCCACCAAAGTCGGGACCATCGACATCCCGGTAGGAGCGATGAGCCAGCTTTCCGCGGCAAACGTTTCTGACAACATGCAGTGGCTCGCGGTGTCGTCCAAAACGCGCGGAGCGGTTTGGGATTTGAGCTCAGGCGAGCGAAAGATGCACGTCAGAGGATTCCGCGGCGCGATCATTGCGCCCAATGGCGTTGGGATCGGCGATTTTCCGAAACTCGATCCCGTCAATCACAGCCTCGTTTATATGAATGCCGCAACTAACGAGGCCAGCACGCTGCGAGAGATTCCTGAAAAAGGCGCGCGGCAGTATGGACGCTTCGTGATGGTCCGGCAGAGTCTGAAGGCTCCGAAAGAATCGGCTAAGAAGCCGCAGGGTCAAACAGAAAGCGAAGAGGCAGATGAAGCGTCGTTAAGCCGCGAAGTCAGATTCGAGCTGCACGATGTGATTAACGACAAGGTTGTTTGGACCAATGAGTTTAAGAAGGAAGCTCCTCGATTCTTCTTTGACGACTACTCTGGCCGTCTGATCTTCTACTGGGATTTGGGCAGTGAGGCCGGAAAGGCGCGACTGAAAGAAGATCCCACGTTGCAGGAACGCTCCCGCCAGATGGGAAACAAGGACGACGATTACCTGGTTGAAGTTTTCGATGCTTTTGCTGGTAAGTCTGTCGGCGTCCTGTTGCTGGAAACAGGGAAGGGATCGTTTGACATCATGTCGGGATTTTCGGAAGGCGATTGGCTGGTGCTGCGCGACGACAACAATCGCGTGCTCGTTTATTCGATTAAGAGCGGCGAGCTGCGCCACCGTTTCTTCGGAGCGCATGCCGCGATGAATCCGAGCGGCAACCAGGTCATCGTGGAAAATTATCCCGGCGAGCTCACGCTCTACGATTTGGCGACGGGCAACACCCAGGCGCGTCTTCGTTTCAAGACCGCCACCGCCTTCGTGCGCTTCAGTCTGGACGGCAAAAAATTATTTGTTTTAACGGCAGGCCAGGTAACCTACGCCTTCGACCTCGACCGCCTCACGAAGCGCGGCTGAAGGTATAGTGACCCGGTGCATGACAATACTTCGTATTACGAAGCGCGTTAGATGGGTTGACGACGCGGGGAGTGGTCGAGGAGAAGATCTGCGATTGCTTCGGAGATGGGGAGGCCGGGGGTGTGCTCGAGCCAGAAGAATTCGCCGCAGGGGTTGAGTTCGATAAAGATGTATTTGCCGTCGGGTGTGAGGATGATGTCGATGGCGCCGTAGTTTAAGGAGAAGTAATCCATGAGGCGCAGGATTTTTTCTTCGACTACGAGGGGGAGTTGGTAGGGCTGCCAGTCTTGCAGCATGTTGACGCCGTCGCGGCGCCAGTCATGAGCAGCACGCTCCGAGACTTGTGAGTCGACGGCGGCAGACATGACGCGTTGGCCCACGACCGTGGCACGAATCTCCAGCGACTTAGGGACCAGCTCCTGAAAGGTGGCAGGACAGATGCTCAGGCCGGAGAGGTCCGCGAGGTCTTCGGGCTTCACGCGATTGGTAAAGACGACGAGCTCTTTTCCTTGCTCGTAGATTGCGAAGGAAGAGAGCATCTTTGTGACCATTCCGCTCTCGCAACCATTTGCGAAAGCGCGGACGGCCGCTGGGTCGTTCGTCGTTAGCGTGCGCGGTATGTTGAGACCGAGCTCGCGGGCTACCTGTAGCTGAAGCTGTTTGTTCTCCGCATGACGGATGTGTTGGATGTGGTCCATGCGGAAGGCTTTGAGACTGGCGAGCATGCCGTGAGCGGCGGCACTCGTTTCGCCGAGCGACGCGTGGCGCAGTTGCTTGTCGAGACCCGCGGGAAGATGCGCGCCGAAGCTGAGGCGGCGGTGCCAGACGGCCGTGACCTCACGCAGATCAAACTCGCCCTCTTCATTTGTAAGCGTGAGACGCTCGTCGCCCGACGTGTCGTAGTAAGCCGTGAGACGCACATCGGTCGGATAGCGATCGGTGTCAAAGCGGATTGTGTGGCCACCTTCGCGGGCGATGGCCTCAGCTACTCGCATAACGCTGTCGTTATCGTCGCTATGTGTGATGATTAGAATGGACATTATGGTCTTTTGCCTTCGAGTAGCGCTGTGGCAATGGCTTCTGAAATGGGCAGACTGAGATCGCGTTCGAGCATACCCCATTCGCCGCCGGGGTTGACTTCGAGAAAGACGTGTTCGCCGGAAGGAGTGCAGATCAGATCGACCGCGCCGAACACGAGGCCGAGCTCCGACATCAATGTTTGGAGGCTGCTTGCGACTTCGGTGGGCAGTCGGGTCTTCTGCCAGCGACACTCTTCAGGTGCGGCGCGTCGCCAGTCCGTATGCCCACTCGCGTAGAGCGCACCCGCGAAGGTTTCGCCTCCCACATAAGCGACGCGCAGCTCGTACGCTTTCGGAATCAACTCCTGAAAGACCATCGGGCTATGCCGAAGTGCGTCAGCGCCGGCCAGGTCTTCTTCGCTGACGCGGTTCGTGTAAACAAAGGGCTCAGCGCCATCCATGCTGACAGCGAGCGGGCGAAGGAGCTTCGCTACTGTTTGGCCTTTGGTCTCCGCGAAGAACTGTCGAGCTGCGACGGGGTCGTTGGTAACTAGAGTGCGCGGGACGCGCAGACCGGCGCGCTCTGCCAGACGGAGTTGTCGCTGTTTGTTTTCAGCATCGCGTTGACGATGAAGGTCGTTTATCCAGCGCGCGTCGTGCAGTGCGTCGAGAAAACCTTCGAGCGCGGCGGCCGACTCACCGATGCACATTGAGCGATAACGCTCGTCAAGATCATCTGACATGCGTGGAGACCAGAGCTTGCGCGCCCAGACGGCGCGCACCTCAGCAACGGAGGTCTGCTCGCCCGATTCGGTAACGAGGTGTGCTGCGCGATCATCGCCCGCGCGGGCCGATAACTTGACGGATGATGGAAAGAGATCTGTGTTGAAGCGAATGGGACGAACGCCCTTTCGTGCGAGAGCCTGCGAGACGAGGTCGACGGTGTAGAAGTCGCCGCTGTGTGTGAGCAGTAGAACTACGTCGCGCGATGCTGTTGCGGTCATGCGTCCGAGGTGGTCCAAAGGTGCGGCCCACGTTCGACTAACAATGCGCTTCGAACGAGGGCCGGTACCTTTTCGTCAACGGGTCTTCTTATTTATTGCTGTGGTCCGTTGTGTACTCAAGTCGTAAATCGATCTCGTCCCGGTCGGACGGATACTTGAGTGTCTGGAAGGAATTCTTTGACGCGTCCTGGCCTTCCAGGAAACGCGCGAAGAACGGAACGCTTGGCTCGGAGTTTTCGGAGGCTTGTGATTCTGTTTTGTCTCGCATTGAGTAGATCTCCTTTAAGGGTTGAGTTACGAGGTCAAATCTTACGACGGCCTATGATGCATTGGAAGTGGCGTGAGATACCCGAGGTCGAATAATTTTCAAACTGAAGCTGAAGCCCCGACTATATTTTGGATAATACAATTCGGCGGA
>DATENQ010000030.1:0-12113 GCA_035275005.1 Pyrinomonadaceae bacterium
TTTGTAGGGGCGGCCCTCCGTGGCCGCCCGTTTCACCAATCATGAATATTTCGGAACCACGGGCGGCCACGGAGGACCGCCCCTACAAAGATTCAAAGATGACATCTGCTCAAGGTCTGCCGCGCTCCCAGGCAAAAAGCCGCGCCGCCCGGCGTGACGGCCAACGCCTCAGGGCCCCGTTTCCTCTCCGTTGCGGTGCTTTGCTAATCGACTACATCGCACTGATTTCCGTCGTCGTGCTCGGAACTCTGGTCGCGCGCATGCTCGGTGGTGGCGCGCGTGCCGCGGGCAGTTCAGCCGAAACTGCCGGAATCGTGCTCGCCGTGTTTATGGCCCTGATAAATCTCGCAGTCCTTCCCGGCTTGACTGGTTTGACTCTCGGTAAGTGGGCAACTGGATTACGGATCGAACATAAAGCCGGCGGAAGTCCTGGAATTGGGCGCGCATTGCTTCGTCACTTCATTGGTTATCCCCTCTCATTCGCTCTCTTTGGTCTTGGATTCCTGATCGCCGCGGTGACTGTGCATGGTAGAGGTTTGCACGATATGATAGCGGGCACTATTGTCGTTCGTGAGGGTTCAGTCTAGTTGATGCTGCCGCTGCGCCGCCTAACGTCTGCTTAACAATGTCAGAGTTAATAGTTAAATACCCCGACCGCGCCCCCGACCATTTTCCCCTCGGCCGGCTGCGCATAACTATCGGTCGTTCCGCCCGGAATGATCTGTGTATTCCCGATCCGTTCGCGTCGCGCGTACATGCTGAAGTGCGTCGTGAAGGAGACGAGTACGTGCTGCAGGATCTCGGTTCGGCAAACGGCACGCTCTACAACGGCGCTACAGTCGAAGGTGCGATTAGTCTGACTGCCGGTGGTCGCATTCAGATCGGAGAAACGGAGATCGTCTTTGACGACGGCACGTTCAATTCCGGCATGGGCGCGACGATGATCACCGACAACTCAGCCGCGTCGCTTCCGGAAGCGACGATTGCGCTCGCGTCCGGCGACCGGACGACGTCGGGTCTACTCGAAGCGATCGAAGGCGCGCGCACACAGCCTGAAGAAATCGTCACGACGACCGCCGTGGCGCCGACGAAGGCCAAGCATGGCGATCTTCTCGCGTTGATTAGCAAGGTGGGAATCACGCTACTCTCTTCCGCTACGCTGAATGAAACACTCGAGCAGATCGTTTCGCTCGTGTTTGAATCAGTGCCGGCGGATCGTTGTCTCATCATGATGCGCGATGAAGGCAGTGAAGACTTGCGTGTGGCCGTGGCGCGATTGAGAGATCGCGTTGGTGAAGTCGGCGAGATTCGCGTGAGTCGTAACGTGCTCGATGAAGTCGTGATTCGTGGCAAATCAGTGCTGACGTCCGACGCGCAACACGATCCGCGATTTGCGAGCGGCACGATGGTGCTGCAGGGCGTGAGATCGGTTTTGGCGGTGCCGCTCGGTGTTTCCGATAAGGTGTTTGGAATCATTTACGCAGACTCGCCGATCGCCGAGGGTCGCTTCACGGAAGATCACCTGAAGGTTTTGACTACCCTCGCGTCGGTCGCAGCCATCCGCGTCGAGAATGCGCGGCTGATTGAAGCGAGACTCGAACGCGAACGTTTTGAACGCGAGCTTGCATTGGCCAGCGAGATCCAGCAGCGTTTTCAACCAACCGCGCCGCCGCATGTAAACGGTTATGAATTGCAGGGCATCAGCTTTCCCTGTTACGAGATCGGTGGCGACTATTACGACTTTATCGAGCGCGAAGATGGACGGTTGGTGATCGCGCTGGGTGACGTGTCGGGCAAGGGAACCGCGGCAGCGTTGTTGATGTCGTCGCTGCACGCGGCGATTCACGCGCAATCGGCTTCGCACGATTCGTTAGTGGGGACGATTTCGGCGGTCAACAAATATCTCGCCGATAATATTCCCGCGAATCGTTTCGTCACGTTGTTCTATGCGGAGCTCGATCCGGAATCCGGGGCCCTCTCATTTTTGAACGCGGGACACAATCCGCCGCTGATCGTTCATTCCGCCGGCACTGTGGAACAACTCGCGTCTGGAGGCTTGCCGCTCGGGATCAAGCGCGATGCCGAGTATCGCGAGGGTCGCACGCAGTTGCAGTCGGGAGACGTGCTCGTGATCTATTCGGACGGTGTTACGGAAGCTGTTAGTCCGACTGGTGAAGAGTTTGGCGCGACGCGTTTGTACGAGGTTGTGTCGCGAAACATCGAAGCCTCCGCGGCGGGAATACGCGATCGCATCGAGTCGTCGTTGACGAAGTTCGCACAGGGGACAAGCGCCGCCGACGACATCACGCTTGTAATCGTTAAGAGACAGTCTTAACCACAAAGACACTAAAGCACTAATTTTAATTAAAACTTTGTGCCTTAGTGTCTTTGTGGTTAAGCTAATTCGGTCTCTTATGGATCCAGATACCGATATAGGTGGACCGCTTCACAAGTTCCCGGTCACCAATCACTCTGCAATCATAGGCGCGCGCAGCGACGATCAAGTCGTGCGCCGTCGTGCGTTCGATACCATTCTCGCCGGCTATTGGAAACCGGCTTACAAATACATTCGCCTCAAATGGCAGGCTGACAACGAAGACGCGAAAGATCTAACGCAGGGCTTCTTCGCAAACGCATTCGAGAAAAATCATTTCGCCGCTTACGATGCGGCTCAGGCCAGCTTTCAAACGTTTCTGCGTACGTGTCTCGACGGTTTTGTTTCGAATGAACGCAAAGCCGGACGGCGTCTGAAGCGTGGCGGCGATGTGGACCACTACCAGCTTGACTTCGCTTCAGCGGAAGATGAGCTTGCCACTCATGCCGCTTCTGCCCTGAGTCCCGAAGAATATTTTCATCGCGAGTGGGTACGTTGGATGTTCACCCTCGCTGTCGATGCATTTCGTCGTCACTGCGATGAGTCGGGCCGCGCCGTTCACTTTCAACTGTTCGAGCGCTATGACCTCAACGACGACGATCGCGAGGTCTCGTACGCTTCACTCGCCGCAGAATTCGGAATCGAGCCGGCGACAGTTAACAACTATCTCGCTGCCGCGCGTCGCGACTTCCGCCGTATCGTCCTGGAGAAGCTGCGCGAGATAACCGCGACTGACGAAGAGTTTCGCACCGAAGCGCGCTCGTTGCTCGGAGTCGACGTGAAATGAAATGGCTTTCTGACGACAGGTTGAACCATCTCCGGAGCATCGTTGGTAATCCGGATTTCAGTTCTACCAAATACACGTTTGTAAAAGAGCTTGGGCACGGCGGCATGGGCACGGTGTATCTCGCCGAGGACAGCGATCTCGATCGGCTCGTCGCGATCAAAGTTATCAATACGCCCGAAGTCACGGACGACCTGCGTAATCGCATGATTCGCGAAGCGCAGATCATCGCGCGGCTCGAACATCCTGGAATCGTTCCGGTGCACGACGTCGGCACGTTGCCTGATGGTCGTATTTACTATGCGATGAAGTTTGTGCGCGGCAGCCGTCTTGATGAATACGTTCCAGGCGCTTCGTTAAGAGATCGGCTGCGGAAGTTTCAGGCCGTCTGTGATGCGGTGGCGTTCGCACACGCTCACGGCGTTATTCATCGCGACCTGAAACCGCAAAACATCATGATCGGATCGTTTGGTGAGGTGCTTGTGCTTGATTGGGGCATCGCGAAATTGAAGCCGCAGATCGACGCAGAAGAACGCAGATCAATCTGCGTCAATCCGCGTGAATCTGCGGCTGAAACATTGGATGGAACCGTGGTGGGTACGAGGGATTACATGTCTCCCGAACAAGCCCGCGGCGAGACCGATCAACTCGATGAGCGTGCGGATGTCTATTCACTCGGCGCCGTGCTCGATTTCCTCCTGAAAGATCAACCGAAAGTCAGCAAGGCCGCTGCTGCGATCCGTTTGAAAGCGATGGCGCGTGAGAAAGAGAGTCGTTATGTGAGCGCGTCTGAGTTGTCAGCCGACATCGGCCGGCTGCTCGACGCGGAACCCGTGACGGCTTATCGCGAGAGCGCGCTCGAGCAGGTTGGCCGCTGGGTGAGCAAGAATCGTTTCCTGGTGTTGCTGGTCCTCGCCTACCTGCTCATGAGAATTATTTTTATTTTTACCTCTCGACCTTAAAGATTTCTCGACAGACGTTTAATAGAAGAACAGATAGATTTTAATTGACAGGAGAAGAAAGATGTCCAAACCCCTAATTGGATTAGTACTTGGCGCCGTGCTGGGCGCGATTGACGGTTTGACGGCGTGGTTCACGCCGGCTGTGCGCGATCAACTGGCTGGCATTGTGTTTGGTTCCACTATCAAGGGAATCATCGCCGGGGTCGCGATCGGATTCTTCGCGAAGAAGTTTCATTCGTTGCCGCTCGGGATCTTGTTTGGGTTACTTGTGGGTGCGTTTCTCGCGTATCTCGTGGCACTCATGCAAGGTGGTTACTACCTCGAGATCATTCTGCCGGGCGCGCTGGTCGGTTTGATCGTCGGCTTCGCCACGCAGAAGTACGGGAAAACACCAGTGACAGCAAGTTAAAATTAGCCACGGATTACACGGATAACACAGATCAGAAATAATTTTTCTTTATCCGTGTTATCCGTGTAAATCTGTGGCTTAATCGCTCGGTTTGCCTTGCAGCAGTGGCTCGGATTTGAGCGTTTGTGGGCCGTTCTCGTTGCACATCGCGAACGACGAACCCTCGTACATCGTCACTCCCGCATACTCACCCTTCGCATTCAGGATGTAAAAGTTGATTCCGAAATTAGGCAAGCCTCTGCTGTTGAGGAGTCGCTTCTCGATCGTGTTGCTCTTGATTCGATTCAACACCTCCATGCCCGCGTCTTTCGGATGCGCGCCGCGTCGCATCTCCTCGATGATTACGAACGAGCAGAGATTGAACAGGTTCGCTTCGCCGCGCCCCGTCGAACCCGCGGCGCCGACCGCATTATCGACGTAAAGACCAGCGCCGAGAATCGGAGAGTCGCCTATTCGTCCGGGAATCTTCCATGCCAGGCCGCTGGTAGTCGTGACACCACAGATCTCGCCTCTCGAGTTGATGCCGTCGCAATTGATCGTGCCGTGCAGGTTCTCTTCGCGTAACAGTCCTTCCGCAAGCATTTCGCGCGCGGCGCGTTGTCCGGCTTCGGCGCGTTTCTTCGGATCGAGGTAGTGACCGGGGTCACTGCGACGTTTCCACTCGAGCCATTGCTTACGCGAGTTCTCAGTATTGAGATCGTCTTCGATCTTGAAGCCCATGTTGCGCGCAAATTCCTGCGCGCCCTTACCGACGATGAGATGGTGATCCGTATTCTCCATCACCGCCTTCGCCACCAGCGATGGCGTGCGCACACCCTCCAACGCCGCGACAGCACCCGCCTGCTTCCTTGGCCCGTGCATCACCGACGAGTCGAGTTGGACCACGCCATCAGCATTCGGCAGCCCCCCATACCCAACACTATCGTCAGTTGGATCAAGCTCGACAATATTCACCCCCGCGATGACGGCATCGAGCACATCTGACCCGCCGGTGATCATTGTGAAGGCCTTCTGCACCGCCGTCACATTCCCACCATTCTTGAACCTATTACCATTCGCCGAAGAAATCACCAGCGGCTTAACGGTGCTCTGCTTCAAGATGATCGGAAAGGCCGGAATGGCAATGCCGGCGGCAGCGCTATTACGAATAAATTCGCGACGTTTCATTTTTTTCATGGGGCTCCTCATCTTTGTTATAGGCCTAATCTGTGGCTAAGGTTTCTTTGATCCTGGTGGCAGTCTTGGGGCCGATGCCGTCGACCATGTCGAGACCGCCGGAGTTGACGAAAACTTTTAGATCGGCAAGGGAGGAGACTTTGAAGCGCTGGTGGAGCAGCGCTGCCGTCTTTGGTCCAATGCCGGGGACCTCCAGGAGATCGATTACGCTTTCTGGTGTTTCGGCGGTGAGGCGTTCCCACGCGTCGAAAGTGCCTTTCGTCAGAAGTTCGATCACTTTGCCGGCGATAGCTTTGCCGACGCCCGGAATTTCCTGCAAGCCCGCGACGCCTTCTTTGTCTGCGATCTCTTTCAAGGGCGTGGGCCACACCTCGATCGCTTCGGCTGCGTTACGATAGGAGCGCAGTCGAAATGGATCGTCGCCACGGACTTCCATCAGCGCGGCGAGACGATGAAATCGGCGGGCGATTGCGTCGTTGTCCATGGAATAGGCTTAGTCTAACGTCGTGAGCGGAGTAATATCAAAGGCCATCCACAGATTACACAGATTGGAGAAAACTTTGGATTCAAAGAGAAGACAGCTAATCGCGGGTATTTCGCTCGCAGGCGCCGGAGTTTTGCTCAACGCGTGTCGCACGTCGCCGAGTGGTAGCGGTAGTGCGACGAATAAAAGTGATGAACCCGCGCCGGGCGAGGCGGCGCCGGCGGAGGTGACGGCCACGGAGGATCTGATGCGCGAGCATGGAATTCTGCGCCGCGCGTTGCTCGTTTATCAGGAGTCGGCGATCCGTCTGCGACAGGATGCGTCGTCAGTTGCACCGGATGCACTGGAGAAGGCGGCGAACTTGTTTCGCGTCTTCGGCGAGGACTATCACGAGAAGAAGCTGGAGGAGGTTTACATTCTGCCAGTCGTGAAGAAGTCGCCGGGGGTAGCGGCGGGGTACGTTGATGTGTTGTTTGAGCAGCACACTCGCGGGCGTGAGATCACTGACTACTTATTGTCGATCACAAAGGCCGATCGGATTCCGTCGGGCAGCGTGGAGACACTGGCGAAGACGCTGGAGTCGTTTGTGCGGATGTATGAGCATCATGCGGCGATTGAAGATACGGTTATCTTTCCGGCATGGAAGTCCGCGGTCGGAGAGGGTGAGCTTGATGAGCTTGGAGAGAAGTTTGAAGAGATCGAGCACGAGCAGTTTGGAGACGATGGATTCGAGGCGGCGTTGAAAAGAATGGAAGAGATCGAGACGAGTCTCGGATTGTCGAACCTCGACATGTTCACGGCCCCACCACCGCCGAAGTAAGAACATTTCACGCAAAGGCGCAAAGGACGCAGAGAAGACGCAAAGAGTTTTAGCTTTTCTTAGCGTCTTTCTTTGCACCTTTGCGCTTTTGCGTGAGACAATGCGCGCACCCATCAAAATCGGACGGAGGGCCCTCACAGTCCCCTCGGGCACCCTCAAACCTTAACCTCTAACCTTAAGGAGCCAGACATGACATTCATTCAATTTGCTGACGCCGACGAACCAAGCCAGGAAGAACGTATCGCCAAACTCCGCGCGGAGCTTGAGAAACTCGGCGGCAGCACAACCACACTCGATTCGATGCCGGCTGACATGGAAGAAGAGTTCCTGCGACACGTACTCGAATACGAGACCGCCGAGCCGATCAGCCTGATGCGTCTGCTCGAGAATTCGGGGCTGGAAGTGCCGGCGCCCGAGTCGCTCGACAAAGACACACTAAGAATCAAGCTCAAAGAGGTCGTCGAGCGGATGGCGTCGCTCGGCGCATACATCATGCACACCGATCATCTTTCGGATCGCGAGCTTTATGACTATCTCTATCACGACGGTTTGCGCGAAGAGGCGGTGCTGTTTCCTGAGAATCCGAGTTACGCGTACATGATCGATCTCACGGGAAGCGGCAGCGATGAGGACAACCAGATTTATTTGAAGTATTACGCGGACGATGAGCACCGGCGGCAGTGGGCGCACGATTGGCCGGACGATATGTTGCCGGAGCACGAAGATCCGCCGTTCGATCGCGATCGGTTCCTGCCGCGATCACCGTTAGGATGACGCTTTAGAAAAAAGAACAAGTTGGGAAGAGGGCTTGCCCCCGCTCTTTGAATCGCGACAGCGGGGACAAGCCCCTCTTCCTGACTTGTTCTGTTTGCCAGAGTTCTGCTTTACGCGACAATCATTGTTCCGGTGCCTTTGTCCGTAAAGATCTCGGAGAGGAGCGCGTTGCGTTTGTTTCCGCTGATGATGTGTGCGCTGTGAACGCCGCGCTGCAGCAGCACAATGATGCTCTGGAGTTTGGGGATCATTCCGCCTGAGGCCGCGCCGCTATTGATTAGCTCGCCCGCTTCAGTGGCGGTCAGGCGAGACAATTTCGTGCCCGGATCGTCCGCGGTAAGAAAGATCCCGTCGACGTCGCTCAGCAGGATCAACTTCTCGGCCTGAAGTTGCACCGCGATCTCGGCGGCGATCGTGTCTGCGTTGATGTTGAAGACCATGCCTTCGTCGTCTGCGCCCAGTGAAGAGATCACCGGTAGATATCCGTGGTCCAGCAACACGGTCAACAGCCTCGCGTTGATCTGGACCACGTCGCCGACGTGTCCGAAATCGACTTTGTCGCGCACGCCGGTTTCACGGTTCAGGATCTCCTTCGGCGGCCGGCGCGCCGCATGAACAATATTGCCGTCAACGCCCGAGAGTCCGACGGCTTCGATGCTTCTGTGCCGCAGCGCCGCGAGGATGTCGGTATTGATCTTTCCGGCGAAGATCATCTTCGCCATCTCGAGAGTGGCGTCGTCGGTGACGCGCCTGCCTTCGATGATCGTCTGCTCGATGCCGAGTTTGTTTGCCAGGTCACTGAGCTGCTTGCCGCCGCCGTGAACGACGCAGATACGAATACCCACCTGGTGCAGGAGGGCCAGCTCTTCGGCGAGCGACGTCAGGTTCCCCTGATCCTCCGTGACTTTGCCCGAAAGCTTGACGACAAAGGTCTGGCCTTTGAAGCGCTGGATGTACGGCAGCGCTTCGCGTAATAGATCGAGCCGGAGTTGATCGTCGACGATTGGATGAGTCATTTGATCTTTGCCGCCATTATTGCTTTCTGCACATGTAACCGGTTCTCAGCCTCGTCAATCACTACCGAGGCCGGTGAGTCGATCACGCCATCGGTTACGATCACGTTGCGACGCACGGGCAGACAATGCATGAAGATCGCATTGTTTGTGCGTGCCATCCTTTCTTCGTCGACGATCCACTTGCCGCGATACTGTGCTCGCGTGGCAACATCCTGGTCCGTGTTGCCGTAAAACTGTTTTGCTCCCCAACTCTTTGCGTAGATGACTTCGGAGCCAGAGAAGGCGGCGTCGATATCGTTTGTGATCTCGACGCTTCCACCTGCGGTTGCGGCGACCTGTCGCGATGTCTCCATCAACTCCTCGTCAAGCTCGTAGCCTTCGGGATGTGCGATCACGAGATCGTGGCCCATCTGCGCCGCGGCCAGCGCGAAACTGTTCGGCACGGCCATGGGCAGCGGCTTGGGATGCCAGGCCCAGGTGAGAACGACGCGCTTTTTCCCGGTGCCGAGCTTTTCGCGAATCGTCAGCATATCGGCCAGCGACTGGCAGGGATGATGCATCGCCGATTCGAGATTTATGATCGGCACAGACGCGTATTTCGCGAAAGCATTGAGCACCGGATCGGTGCGCTCTTCCTGCCAGTCTTTCAACGCCGCAAACGTTCTCACGCCGATGGCCACGCAATACCGTTCAAGCACGCGCACAAACTCCGCCACGTGTTCGGTCTTGTCGGCGTCCATCACGGCGCCTTTGCGGTGCTCCAGTGTCCAACTCGTTCCCCCTGGTTCGAGCACCACCGCATTGCCGCCAAGCTCGTAAATCCCAACCTGCATCGACGCGCGCGTGCGCAAGCTCGGATTGAAAAACACCAGCGCCACGGACTTACCCGCCAGCGGTTTCGACGCGTCATCGCCGCTCTTAAAACGCAACGCCGACTCGATCATTTGATCGAGCTGCTCACGCGACATACCGATAGTGCTCAATAAATGCATCTGCGTTTATTCGCGTTCATCTGCGGCCAAAATCAGCCTCTCGACAAACAGATCGACGTGCTCTTTCTGCAAGCACAACGGCGGCAACAGTCGCAACACCTTCGGATTGCTCGACGTTCCCGTAATAATCTTCTGCTCGAGCAGTGCCTGATGCACGGGCGCCGCTTTGTCGTTGAACTCAATGCCGAGTAGAAACCCGAGGCCGTGAACCGCAACCACCTGCTCGACCTCTCGCAGGCGCTGTCGCAAATGTGCTTCGACAGTCTTCACATTCGCGAGCATGCGATCGGTTTCGATCGCTTCGAGCGTCGCAGTGACCGCGGCCATCGCCAGCATGCCGCCGCCGAAAGTTGTACCGAGATCGTTCTCTTTGATGTGCGACGAGATCGCGTCAGTGACGAGACATGCGGCAACGGGAACGCCGCTGCCCAGTGCTTTCGCAAGCGTGACAATATCGGGTACAACACCGCCGCCGGCGTCACTGCCCGCGAAGAACCACTCGCCGGTGCGTCCGACGCCGGTCTGCACTTCGTCGTAGATTAGGACGATGCCGCGCTCGTCGCACAGCTTTCGCAGCGCACGATAGAAATCGGGTTCGGCCATCCGCACGCCCGCCATCGACTGAATCGGCTCCAGCATGATCGCGGCGACCGTGTCGTCGGCGAGTTCGCGCACGGAATCGATGTTGCCAAACTCGGCTTCGAGGTGTCCGGGCACGTTCGGTTTTCCGATCTCACGATATCTGCCGAGGAATGTCGCGCTGATGGCGTCGGCAGTGCGGCCGTGAAAGCCGCCTGAGAAGGTGATGACCTTCTCGCGCTTCGTTGCCATGCGCGCCATGCGCATCGCGTTTTCGTTGGCTTCAGTGCCGGAGTTGCAGAAGAACGCTTTCGTTAGATCGCCAGGAGCGATGGAGACGAGTTTCTCCGCGGCGCGCGCGCGGGCGCTCGAATAAACGAGGTTTGAATAGAACAACAGCTCGCCCGCCTGCTCACGCAACGCGTTCACGACGTGCGGATGACAGTGTCCGGTGCCTGCAACGGCGTGACCGCCGTACAGATCGAGATACTTCTCGCCGTCGCTTGCATAGATCCAGACCCCGTCACCGCGTTCAGCCGCGATGGGCATCTTCTTGTACGTAGCGAGCTGAAATTGATCTTCGTTCGTCATCATCGAAAAGTTAACCGCGGATAACGGAGATAAAATCCGGATTTTATCCGCGTCATCCGCAGTTGGTTTTATGGGTTCGTTCCCACTAACTTCAGGCCGACTGTTTCATCCAACCCGAACATCAGGTTCATGTTTTGCACAGCCTGACCGGCGGCGCCTTTTACGAGGTTGTCGATGGCCGAGAAGATCACTACCTGTCTGCCGCGTGCTGCAAAACCGAGGTCGCAGAAGTTAGTCGTCTTCACCCAATTGATGTCGGGCGAACCATTCACGACCCGCACGAAAAATGACTCGCGGTAATAGTCCGCGTAGATACCGCGCAACTCGTCTTCTTTGATTTCGCGATTTGCTTCGGCGTAGATCGACGCGAATATACCGCGCGCAACAGGAAGCGAATGCGTCATGAAGATGAGCTCGTTGGTCCAGTCTCCGATGTGGTCCAGCTCCTGCTCGATCTCAGGAACGTGCTGGTGCGTAAATGGCTTGTATGCGTAGAACGAATTCATTCGTTGCGGATGATGCGTGTTCGCGGCTGCTTTGGCGCCGGATCCTGATGAGCCGGTCTTCGCATCGACCACTACGCGCCCGCTCAACAAATGATTCGCAACCAGCGGCGCCAGCCCCAGCAACGTCGCGGTCGCAAAGCAGCCTGGGTTGGCGATCAAGCGCGCGTTCCTGATTGCTTCGCGATTAGTCTCTGTTAGTCCGTAAACAAAGTCTGCCTGCGAATCCATCGCGGTGTGTTGCAGTTTATAGTGTTTCTCGAAGACGCCCTCGTCGCGCAGCCGAAAGTCGCCGGAGAGATCGATGGCTTTAACGTCTGCGGGCAAGCGCGGAACGATGTCCATCGCCTGGCCGTGCGGGAGGGCGAGGAAAACGCAGTCGACGCCGTCTACTTTTTCTGGTGTCGTGATGAAGTTGAGCTGAGTCAGACCGTACAGGTTGCGATGAACTTCGCCTATTGGTTTACCGGCTTGCTCGTTGGCGGTTACGAAAACCAGCTCGACCTGCGGATGGAACAAGAGAATGCGCAGCAACTCCGAGCCGCCGTAACCGGAGCCGCCAAAGATCCCGACGCGAATTTTGTTTTGCTGTTCCATAATTGTAGGGCGGCACTCCGTGGCCGCCTGAATTCTGCGACGGGCGGCCACG
>DATENQ010000031.1:0-22810 GCA_035275005.1 Pyrinomonadaceae bacterium
AAGATCGAAGGCGTGCTCTCCGGCACACTCTCTTACATCTTCAACTCACTCGCAGCCACGCGTACTTTCTCCGACATCGTGCGTGAAGCTCACGCGCTCGGTTACACCGAGCCCGATCCGCGCGAAGACCTGTCAGGCGTCGACGTGGCCCGCAAGCTGATCATCCTCGCGCGCGAGATGGGACTAGAAGTCGAGATGGACGCGGTCAAAGTCGAAAGCCTCGTCGGAAAATCCGACGACGCTATCGCTGCACTGCTCGACTCGGCCCGCTCGAAAGGTCACGTGTTGCGGTACGTCGGAACGATCGATAGCGATGGAACAATGTCGGCGGGTTTGCGCGCTTACCCGCTCGAACATCCTTTCGCAAACCTCACCGGCAGCGACAACATAGTCAGTTTTCAAACTGCGCGATACAACACTCAACCCATGATCGTGAGAGGCCCGGGCGCCGGCCCCGAAGTGACTGCCGCCGGCGTATTCGCCGACCTCCTCCGGCTCGCATCGTTCCTCGGCGCACCGCTATAGTTCCGGCGGCCCTAACCACAAAGGCACAAAGACACTAAACAAAAAAGTGTCTTTGCGCCTTAGTGTCTTTGCGATTAAGTCTAGACCACCGCGTTCCGAGCGATGACTTCGCGATAGAAATCGGCGCTCAGCTTCGGGGTGCGTTTCTGAGTGGCGTAGTCGACGTAGTGAATGCCGAAGCGGTTGGTGTAACCGTCGGCCCACTCGAAGTTGTCCATCAGGCTCCAGAGAAAGTATCCGCGCACGGGCACACCTTCAGCCGTCGCGCGGCGTAGTTGCGTGAGATAGCTGCGCAGGTACGTCACACGATCGGTGTCATAGACGCGACCATCCGCCGCAGGTTCGTCCGAAGACGAGCAACCGTTCTCGGTAATGTAAATCTCCTTCACGCCCCAAAGCTTCGCCACGTGTCGCGGTCCCCAGTAGAGCGCCTCTGGTCCAACGAAAAGCCAGGGCGACGGCGCGTGTGGGAACGATTTCGGATGTGGCACCTCTTCGTAACCAACCGGCGAAGACGCATCGGCCCGCACGAACCGCGGTGTGTACACATTGATGCCGACGAAGTCGAGTGGCGAGGAAATCGCCTTCAGATCTTCCGGCGTAAACTTCGGCGCGTCGGCGCCATTCGACTTCAAGTAGTAATCCGTGTACTTCCCTTCCCTGATCACCGTCAGGTACGGCGCGTTCATTTCACGCATCGCACTCTCGGCGGCAGCAATGTGCGCCGGCGTTTCGAATACGGGCGCGGGAATCGTGATGTTTTCAGCCAGCCCGACTTTCGTTCCCGGCTTCGCGGCGGCGCGAATCGCCTGCACCGCCAGTCCATGGCCCAACACAGCGTGGTGCCGCGTCTGATTCAAACGCAAACCTGTTAGTTTCAATCCGGGAGCATGGATGCCCCAGCGGTAACCCACTTCGATAAAAGCGCCAAACTCATTGATCGTGAAGATGTGCTTCACGCGATCCGTTAGTCCCGCCGCGACGTGACCGGCGTAATCCGCAAACGCCTTCGACGTTTCGCGACCTTCCCAACCGCCGAATCGATCCTGCAACGACTGCGGCAAGTCCCAGTGATAAAGCGTGGCGAACGGTTGAATACCGTTGGCGAGCAACTCGTCCACGAGACGATTGTAAAAATCGAGACCTTTCGGGTTCGCTGGACCATCGCCGTTTGGAAACACGCGCGGCCATGCAATCGAGAAACGATAAGCCTTGACGCCGAGCGCTTTCATCAACTGCACGTCTTCTTTGTAGCGATGGTAATGGTCGTTCGCCACATCGCCGTTGGAGTCGTTATTAACTTTGCCGGGCGTGTGCGAGAACGTGTCCCAGATGGAAGGTCCGCGACCGTCCTCTTTGACTGCCCCCTCAACCTGATACGAGGCGGTCGCGGTGCCCCAGATGAAGCCCGGCGGAAACGCGCGCAACGCATCTCCCTGAGCACCTTGAGGCGCAGCGTTGGATCCAAGCGCCGGCAGCTTCGCCGCAGAGGCGAGCGCTGCGGCGCCTGCGACCTTCCCGAAAGTTCGTCTCGAAAGTTTTTTAGTCACGTAAGACTCCTGTTTCTTTAGTTTGGGGTTGACGCAAAGACGGCAAAGAGTGCGCAAGATTCTTTGCTGCCTTTGCGTCTTTGCGTGAAACAATCAGTATTCAGCGGTGCGCCGCTGTAACTCCAGGCCAGTCGTCGGTGCGAAAAGGCGAAGCGGGCAGATCTGCCTTGTTGTAAAGATTTGCGATCGGGTTGTCGGCCCAGCCGTAACGAACCGCAACCGGCTTCGCGACTTTTGGACTCGAGACAATCACCGTGTCGCCATCGATGCGTGCATCGGCCCAGACGAAACGCCGATCCTCTCCGGCGATCGCAAAGCCCTTGAGTGGACCACCATCGCTCGTTTTCAATCCCGCGCCGTGTTTGAAACGAATCCGTATCCTGTCGCCTTCAATACTGAAGCGATCATAGAGCGGTCCTGATGGGATTACTTTTTGACTGTACGTGTCGGCGAGCGCCCAAGCCGCTAAGCGACGACCGACGTCAAGCTTGTTACGCGGATGGATATCGTTCTCGTCGCCAATATCGATCGTCACTGCCATGCCTGTCTGAGGTTCGCGCAACGTCATGCTTTGCGCTTCGCGCAACTCGGCCCAATCGCTGTCGTCCGGTTCAGCTTTGTTAGCATGCCAGTTGGCAAGCTGCACGAAGTAGAACGGAAACTCGCGTCCCCACGCGTTGCGCCAACTGCGAATCATCAACGGGAAAAGTGTGCGGTATTGATAGGCGCGTCCGGCGTTACTCTCGCCCTGGTACCAGATGACGCCACGAATTGAAAACGGAACGAGCGGCGCGATCATCGCGTTGTAAAGTACGCTCGGGTTGTTTTGGTTACTGACTCCGATCGCTTCCGGTCGCGTGCCCCAATCCGGATGCTTTGGTTCGAGCGCCAGTTCGACCTTGTAGTCCCAACTGCCACGCAGATCGATCGCGGTGGAATCGCCGTCACCGTTTGGTCCAATCGACATCGCGCCGCCGCGACTAAAGCCACCTTCTCCAGCGCTATCGAAAACGCGCACGGCGATCACGTTTCGTCCACTCTTAACGAGTGAGCCTGGAACCACGTACTTGCGCGGGACCATGTAACTGTTTGGCGTCTCTCTTCCGGTCGCGCCGATCTTTGTGCCGTTGAAGTACGTGACATCCTGATCGTCGATGGGCGTGAGTTTCAATACCAACGTCTTGCCGGTCCATGACGCGGGCAGCTCGACTTCTTTTCGAAACCAGACGGCTCCGTCAATAAGCAGTCCCGCAGTCTCGAACTGTTTGGGTAGATCCATCCTGGACCAGTCTGTAGTCGAAGCTGCCGGATCGGCGTATCCCAGAGCTTCGCCTTTGTTCCCCGCGTCGAGGTACAAGTTCTTCTCTTCCCACTGGGCCAACGCGCGCGCGTACGCTTCTTTTGTTTCCGGGAGCGCGTTCAAACTGCTCTGGTATCTATCGAGAATGGGTTTCAGTTCGGGTGAGGAAGCGAGCGCTTCGCTGGTGGTCCAGGCTTCCGCCGGCGTGCCGCCCCAGGAGCTATTAATCAGTCCGATTGGTACTTTTATATGTTGATAGAGCTCACGTCCGAAGAAATATCCTACGGCGGAAAAGTTGGCCGCCTCTTCGGGCGTTGTGACGACCCAGTGTCCCTGAACGTCAGTAAGCGGTGTGGCCGAAGTTTGATGTTCGACTCTGAACAACCTGATCTCAGGATTCGTGGCCTGTGCGACAGTCTCGGCGCCCTTAATAGTGTTGATGAGTGGCCATTCCATGTTGGACTGCCCCGAACACAGCCACACTTCGCCGACGAGCACGTTCTTAATGTTCAGACTGTTGACGGTCAGTTCTGATGGTCCTCCTGCTTTTAAAGGACCAATCCAGATCTGCCAGCGACCTTGTGCATCAGCGACAGCGCTCGCCGATTTCTTATCGAAGGTGACGGTTACGTGCTCGCTCGCGTTCGCAGTTCCCCAGATGCGGACCTTCATCCCCTGCTGCAGCACCATGTTGTCGCCAATAATCGCGGGCAACCGCACTTCCGCACGCACGGCAGCCGCAAAGACACTAATAATGAGCGGAATCAGCAGCTTTGTTGTACGGCCGGACATAAGGTGTGAGGCTGATTCTCTAACAACTTGGCAGGATGCGCAACAAAAATCCGTCCTTAAATCCGCGAAATCTGCGGCTAAAACTAAACCCGGTAATCGAAGACGAACCGACCCACCTGGATCGTCCCCTTCCCACCGACTGCAGGCTGGATCAATAGCTGGCGCACAGCCGCGCTCTTCCGATTCCGCACGGCTTCCACTTCTCCCACTACGTCGCCGCTCGAAGCACGATAAAACGTCACGGTTATGCTGTCCGGCGTCTTGCGCTGATACCCAAAAACATACTCACCCGGATCCAACGAAAACTCACCAACCTTAACCGGCACCTGCGCGATGAAGAAATGCGAATACTTCCCCTCCGCCGAATAGCCCGCCGTGATCATCACCACGCCCGCGATAAACTTCCCGCGCCCGTCCGTCACGCCCGACGCCGTGCGAAACTCCGTTTCAATGTTCTCTTTAATCACCGGCGCGCGCACGGGAATCACTTTCCGCAACTCCGGCTCAGAAGCATTGCGCCAACTCGCAACAACAGGAGCGCCAAAACACAGCGCGCAAATCAACAGGATAGTTCTCATCAACTCCTCCAAACTCGACGCCCATGATTACATGAGTTTCTCGTAATGTTAAAGTATCCGCCGGACACATGCGTCGCCTAAGTCATCTTCGAGGTCATCTTCGAGTTACCGCGGCCGCACTGCTGCTCCTCGCCGCCACTCCCGTCGCCGCCCTCGATCCAAACAGAAGCTTCAACGAATTTGGTCACCAGGCATGGTTGACTGAAAACGGCTTGCCGCAAAACACCGTGCAGTCGATCGTCCAGACGCAAGACGGCTATCTTTGGATCGGCACGCAGGAAGGCCTCGCACGTTTCGACGGTCTGAACTTCACCGTGTTCGACAAAGAAAACACGCCCGCCTTCAAGAGTAATGACATTCGTGCGCTTCATGAAGACAAGCAAGGTCGACTATGGATTAGCACATCGTACGGTCTGGTTTGCCGTCACAATGGACAGTTCACCAGTTTCACGGAAAACGAAGGTCTTCCTGACAACAGCATCGGGCCGCTCGCCGAAGACACGAACGGCAACCTCTTCATCGGCACTGCCGCAGGCCTCGCGCGCTTCGAGAATGGCGCTTTCAAAACCTTCACCACCGAGCAAGGTTTGGCGAGCAATGTAATTCAGGTTCTCTGCGCGAGAGCTAACGGAACACTCCTGGTCGTAACCTCCGCGGGTGTTCAATCGCTTAGCGGCAACAGTTTCAGCAATTGGACCACGCCTGTAGACGCGCCCGCCGCGAATATCACGGCCATCGTCGAAGAGAAATCCGGACACCTTTGGTACGGCACGCTGGACGGACTGTTTGGCTTCAATGACGAATACGCCACTTATGGCGCGATCACTTTACCCAACACGCGTATCAGCTCCTTACAAGTGGATCGCGGAGGCGCGCTGTGGATTGCTACTGCGGGCGGTCTCGCGCGCATGCGTCACGGCAAGATGGAAACGTTTACGTCCGCTAATGGTCTGTCGAGCAACCTCGTTCTATCGATCTTTGAAGATCGCGAAGGCAGCATGTGGATCGGAACGGAAGCCGGCGGTCTCAATTTATTAAAGAGCAAGAAGTTCAATACCTATACGACCCGCGAAGGTCTGCCAAACGATCTCGTCAAAGCCATCTATCAGGACGCACAAGACGGAATCTGGATCGGCTCCAATGGCGGTGGATTGACGCTTTTCAAAAACGGCAAGTTCACAACCTGGACCACGCGTGACGGACTGTCGAGTGACGTCGTGCTTTCGTTGGCAGGAGACGCTGCGGGTACGATCTGGATCGGCACGCCCGACGGCCTGAACCGTTTCCGCGATGGAACATTCCAAACATTCACTTTCGCAGACGGGCTCTCGAACGATCTCGTGCGGTCGGTGTTTGTCGATCATAGCGGCGTGCTCTGGGTAGGCACGCGCGACGGTCTCAACAGTTTTCGTGATAACGAATTCACGACCTACACCACACAAGACGGGCTCGCAAACAACTTCATCGGCGCGATCTACGAAGACTCGAAAGGCAATCTCTGGGTCGGCACTCTCGGCGGGTTGAGCAAGATCAAAGACGGAAAGTTTCAAACGTTCACAACCAAAGACGGTCTTTCGAGCAACACTGTCATCTCACTTTACGAAGACGCGGCTGGCGATCTGTGGATCGGAACCAACGGCGGCGGACTCAATCGCTTGCGCGGCGACAAGTTTGTCTCCTTCACGGCGCTCTCCGCTGATGTGATCTTTCGCATTCTCGAAGACAAACAGCAGAACCTGTGGTGCAGCTCGAACAAGGGAATCTTTCGTGTCAACAAGAACGAGCTCGACAAACGTGCCGGTGTTTCTCCGGTTTTTTACGGTCCGGCGGATGGCACGTTGACACGCGAGTGCAGCGGTGGCGGGCATCCCGCCGGATGGAAAACCAGCGACGGTCGCATTTGGTTCGCTACTATTAAAGGACTCGCCGTCATCGATCCGGAAAACATCCCGCTCAACACTTCACCACCGCCGATCGCGATCGAACAACTCTTCATCGACAATCAGTCAGTACCGTTAACTCAAAATCTAACGCTCTCTCCAGGCACCTCCAGATTGGATTTCTACTACACGGCCTTGAGTTTTATCGCTCCCGAAAATGTGCACTTCAAATACAAGCTCGAAGGTTTTGACGACAACTGGATCGATGGCGGCGCGCGGCGAGTAGCGTCGTACACAAACCTGCGGCCCGGGAATTACAAGTTTCGTGTGATCGCCGCAAACAACGATGGCGTTTGGAACGAAAGTGGAGCGGCGATTGATTTCTATTTGCAGCCGCGCTTCTATCAGACCTATTGGTTCTATCTTGTTTGTATCCTGTTGCTGGCGTTGGCAGCATGGCAGCTCTATCGCCTGCGCGTCAGGCGCATGGCCACGCAGTTTCGCGCTGTGCTCGACGAACGCAATCGCATCGCGCGTGAGATTCACGACAACCTGGCCCAGGATATTCTCGGCATCTCCGTGCAGCTGGAACTGGTCGCCCGCTTGATGCCCGCGGCAGCGGAAGCGGCCAAGGGCCACCTCGATCGCGCACGTATTCTCGTGCGAAACAGTATGACTGAAGCGCGTCGCTACGTCTGGGATCTGCGTTCGCAGGAGTTGCAGAAGAAGGATCTCCCGGCGGCATTGCGCGACACAACCAGGCGCCTGACGGCTGAGAGCAACGTCGAGGCCGTGGTGGAAGTGGCGGGGCCTCTGCGACCGTTGCCGCTCGAAGTCGAAACGAATCTCTTGCGCATCGGGCAGGAAGCAATTAACAATGCAGTGAAGCACGCTCACGCAAACCGTATCGATGTGTCATTAAACTTCGACACGCGCAACGTGCGGCTCAGCGTCAGCGACGATGGCCGCGGCTTTGATGCGGACAGGCAAGTCGCTGACGGTCACTTCGGTTTGATTGGCATGCGTGAGCGTGCGGAGCAGATTGGCGGCGTGTTAACGATACACAGTGCGAATGAACGCGGAACACAGATCGCGGTTGATGTGCCGCTGAATGAGTAGCGAGGAAACGTTGAGTAACAAACTTCGCATAATGGTGATCGACGATCAGGCAGTGGTGCGACAGGGATTCGTTTCGCTGATCAACACTGTCGCCGACATGGAAGTGATCGCACAGGGAGTAAACGGGCAGCAGGCGCTCGAGTTATTCCGCGAGCATCAACCGGATATCACTCTTATGGACCTGCGCATGCCGGTGATGAGCGGCGTCGATGCAATCGCGAAGATTCGTCACGAATTCCCCGACGCGCGAATCATCGTACTCACAACGTACGACGGTGACGAAGATATCTACCGTGCCCTGCAAGCCGGCGCGCAAGGCTACTTGCTGAAAGACATGTTCTTCGAAGAGCTCGAAGACGCGATCAGGAAAGTTCACGCGGGCGCGCGTCGCCTCCCGCCAGTCGTAGCCGAACGACTCGCCGAACGCATGAGTGCCTCGGAACTAACCGTCCGCGAACTCGAAGTTCTTCAGGAGATCGTAAAAGGGAAAACCAACAAAGAAATCGCGAGCGCACTACGCATCAGCGAAGCCACCGTCAAAAGCCACATCAACAACATTCTCGGCAAACTCGGCGTAACCGATCGCACCCAGGCCGCCACCCGCGCCCTTCAGCGCGGCATCGTCCATCTCTAGCCACAAAAAGGCACATAAAGCACAAAAGAAAACCTGAAGTGAATGAGGTTTCTTCTCTTTGTGCTTTTTGTGCCTTTTTGCGGCTCAAACTAAAGTTGGAGATCGCGCCTAAACCTTAAGCCCATGACAACCAATGTCAATACTGTTATTTTTCGCTGCGTTCGACACCAATTTTCCGGTTCCGAGTTCAAATCAAGGCTTCTTACCTACCAACTTGTTGCAGACCAAAAGGTCTTGATTAAGGTAAGAGCTCGGAACCGGACTCACCACTTCCTCCATAGCAAGAAGAACCGCCAAAATATTCTATTGACGCAAATAACAGACGAGCGTAATTACCACTCCCTCAATCCCCTTAACCAATCAGGTCGCTACCGCTTTCCTGCCCGATCGAGGAAGCTGTGCCACTTGATTAGAGTCGTGCCATCAATTGCTCCAGCAAACGCTGTTCATTCTGATTTAGATTTCTCCCTGCATCTTGTGAAGCTTTGGCTAAACGGAGGAAGGCGCGGGCTTTTAGAAAGCTGCCGTCGATGAGAATGGCGGCGTTGGTCGCGGTGAGAAAGAAGTTTTCAGCCTGGGGGCTTTGTTCACTTTTTGCGAATCTGAGGGCCAGCCCGGTAAACATCTCAGCCTTCTCCACTGGCTGTTCAACGTCTTCGGCATTTGCCAATGCTTTGGCCATGGCGCTCTCAGATAATTCCGGTTGGCTTGAGCTGGAATCGTAAATTCCTAGCCAATATCGAGCTTTATCGTAAGGACTTCCCAAATCCTCCGCTATCTCAGAGCTCTCGCGATCGTCGCCCGCGCGTCCGCAGAGTTTTCCCAGTTCGTTTAAGACCAACCGTTGCTTTTCGTCGGATGCTAAAGAGTGGATTATTCGACGCGCCTCATCGTAGTTCTTGTAATTCGCATACGACATAGCGAGATCTATGATCAAAGCATCAAGAACTTCTGCTTCCTGCGCGCCGTAAGGCTGCAATTCGACGATGACGGCCTTCGCTTCGTCGAGATATTCTGCTGCCTCGCTGGGTTGACTGTCCTTGCCGCGGGCTACCGCCAGGCCGAGGTTAGCGCGGGCGAATAAGAACCGATCGTCGATCGCCTCAGCAACGTCTGTCGCTTTGGAAAGATCATGGAGCCTGAGAAGTCCTTGCACGATTTCCATCAAAGCTTCGTCTCTCGCGAAGTCTGCGGACAATCCAACCAGGTTTCCGCTCTCGAAATCCTCACAAACTTCAAACGCGCGATTCAGAGTTTCGACGGACTGTTCACGATCCGCTCGTTCTTCATAGCCGGAGGCTATCGCAATGAGTGCAAATACTTTTAGTTCCGCCGAGTCTATATCCTCGGCCACACTTCGCGCTTCAGCGAGAAGATTCAAACTCTCTTCGTTATCGTCACTCAATCTGGAAAGTTGGACCAGGGCGATCGCACTTTCCTGGGGGAACTCGATCGAGCGAGCGAGTTCGAGCGCCTCATTTTTCTGACCGCTTTGCCAGTAGAGAGCAGCAATGGTACCGAGGGCTGAAGCGTTGTCGGCAAGCTGGTCCGTCAGGCCAAGTGCTGCATCAAACTCGCCACGCCTGGCAAATTCGATCGCCATTTTTTCGATAGCCGAATTATAAAGAATCGGATCCTCGATGGTCTCGAGTAGCTCAGTCGCATAATCTTCTTCTTCCGACGCCACCGCCTTCGCCGTAATAACCGCGAGTAGTGAGTCGCGAGCGTACACGTCAGGGATCTGTTCAGCCAGTTCCACGCCTCGTTCCAATTCTCCAGTTTCAACATAGTGGAGTGCGATTGCCTCGGTGATTTCCAGGTGGGCCTCTCCGTGCAGAGACTCCGCGAGACGTAAGGCACACGTCAGGTAGTCGACCTCATATTCAGATCCGTCAGGAGTAAACTCTTGCATGTTCGAGTCAGTATAGGTTCAGTTTTTTGAGAGGTGATGCAGGATTAATTACGCCTGCGTCGTTGGCATGCTATCACCGATCGTGTGTGGCCATCCATCGACGGGATCGGGCTTGGCGGCAACCCAGGTTGTGAAGAGCTCGTATCCGAGTGCCAGGACCGTCGCGCCCACAAACATCCCCAGGATTCCGCCGCTCGCCATGCCGCCCAGGGCGCCGAAGAGTATGACAGGCATTGGAATATCGACGCCGCGGCCCAACATGAGGGGTTTTAGAACGTTGTCGGCGATGCCGGTAAGCAGCAGGATGATGGTATGTACGATGGCGGCCGTGGTGCTGTATTGACCGCCGGCCCAGATGTAGATGATCACTGGAAGGGTAACAACTAAGGCCGGCACCTGGGCGATCCCTAATACAAGTGAGACGATCGCCAACACACCCGCCACAGGTATCCCGGCGAGTAACAACGCCAATCCGATGAGAAGAGATTGAATCGCCGCAACACCGACGACACCCAGCGCTACAGCTCGAATGGTTGAGAGTGCTAGTTTTGCAAGTGCCTCGCCTCTGGATGAGCCGGCGACGCGAGAGAAGATTGCTTGTCCACCGCGCGCAACTGAATCGCCATAAGCCATGATGATGTTGGCCACGACGAACGAGGCCAGGAACAACAACATCGTACCGCCGATGCTCGCTACCATCGAAAGCGCAGACCGAGCCAAATCGCCAATCTTCGGCTGCATCGTCTGAACCAGCGCCGGAAAATCGGTGTGAGCCTTTGACCACACCTCGTATAGATTGTTGCCGACGATCGGCCAATTCTTCACTCCCTCTCGTGGAGGTGGTACATGCAGTGTATTTTGCTGCACCGCGCTGACGAGACTTTGAATGGAATCGGCGAATGAATTGATTAACAACCAGACCGGGACGACAATCAAGATAACGCCCAGTATCACCAAAATGGCCGAGGTCAGCCCTTGTCTTCCGCCGATCCTGCGGGCAAGCATTCGATGCAACGGATAAAGCGTGACCGCCAGGATGATTGACCAGACTATCAGGTGCAGAAATGGCGAGAAAACCTGGAAACACAGCACCGCCAACGCGCCAATCAATGCGACGCGCATTAACGTATCCCACAAATTTGAGGGCAGCTGGCGCTCAAATCCGGGCTCTTGCTGCGTAACTGGCTTCATGAATCTATGCAGTGAGACTTTATGTGAGGCCGGGATGCTTAACTACTGTAATTTTTGACAGTTATGTCGTGAGTCACAAACTCGAGGAATCTGCTTCGCCGCAAGAATTTTATAACAGCCTCACAACCCTTGAGGACGATCCGTTCCTGTAATGTCTGCCTGTTCGTACTACCTATATACCCCGACCATAACAGATCTAAATCCCTTTGCAATTATCTACTGGAGCAAAAAGTGTCTATCTCCCAACTGTGCGCAGCGGCACAACGCTGCATTTCTCCCAGAATAACCAACGTCTTTGCCATCGTTTCAACCTTATTGATATTTGCCACAGTCACTTTCGGCGCAACTCTCGCAGTACCCGCCGGAGGAGACTTGCAGGCGGCCATCAATACTGCTTCAGCCGGAGACACGATCGTCCTCGAAGCCGGCGCTATTTACCGGGGTCCATTCACATTGATCCCGAAGTCGGGTGAGTCGTTTATAACAATTCAGTCGTCACGCGCCTCCGAAATCACGGGACGCGTCTCACCGGCACAGAGCGATCTGCTGGCGAAATTGCGTTCCAACACGCCTGCTGAATCGATAATCAAAACTGTCGCAGGTGCGCATCATTACAAATTGGTGGGACTGGATATCTCGACGTTCAGCGCCTCAGATTTTATTTACGATCTCGTGAGACTCGGCGACTCCAGTCAAACTGATCTTTCAAAGATCCCACATCATTTAATTCTGGATCGTTTGTGGGTCCACGGATTTGAAACACAGGAGATGCTGCGCGGGATCACCCTGAACAGCGCTGAAACATCGATAATTAACTCGTACGTCTCCGACATACATGCCATCGATACCGACACGCAGGCAATATGTGGCTGGAATGGTCCGGGTCCGTTTCTGATCGCTAACAATTACCTGGAAGCCGCGGGAGAGAACGTGATGTTCGGCGGCGCCGATCCGTCAATCGTCGGCCTGATCCCGTCCGACATCACTATTCGCCAGAACCATTTCTTTAAGCCTTTGTCCTGGAAGGTGGGCCATCCGTCGTACGCCGGCAGGCATTGGACAGTGAAGAATCTGCTTGAGACCAAGAATGCGCGGCGCGTTCTGATCGACGGCAATCTGTTTGAGAACGTTTGGCCGGATGCGCAGGTTGGTTTTGCGATTCTTTTGAAGTCCAACAATCAGGATTCGACCGCGCCGTGGTCGGTCACTGAAGACCTGACCTTCAGCAACAACATCGTCCGAAATGCCGAGAACGGTTTGAACATGCTGGCGGTGGAAGTGCCACCTAAGATCAGCGCCGTAGCCAATCGCTTGCGCATCGTGAATAATTTTTGGAACGTACAGAAGATTTGGTTTCAAGGATCGAATGGCGCCCGGGATGTGCTCTTCGATCACAACACTTTCTTTTCCAAAGAAGGAAGCACCGCGAACCTTTACGGTCTCGTAACGCAGGGCTTTGTGTTTCGAAATAATCTCGGAGTGAGAGCGGGTTACGGAATTAAGGGTGACGGGACGAGCGAAGGTATCGCTGCTTTGAATGTATTCTGCCCCGGCTGGATCTTTGAAAAGAATGTGATAGTCCGCGCTAGTCCACTTGCTTATCCCGGGAATAATTTTTATCCGAGGACATTGGGAGAAGTGGGTTTTGTCGATCTCAATGGTGGCGATTACCGGCTGACTGCTTCAAGTCCCTACCGCAATGGCGCCACGGATGGTAAGGACATTGGCGTAGACTTCGATGCATTGAACGCCGCGATGGGCGGTGGAGCGCCAGCACCGGCGCCGACTTCAACTCCGACTCCGACACCAACGCCCACTCCGATACCCACGCCAACGCCCACACTGGCCCCAACGCCGGAGCAAAAAGCATTCATCCAATTCAGCTCTGCGTCCTACAACATTAATGAAGATGCGGGTTTCGTCACTATCACCCTTATCCGTACCGGCAATACTGCCCAGCGCGCGACTATTAAATACAAATCCTCCGCTGGGAGCGCCTTAAGCCGCAGCGATTACAGTGAGTTAATAGGGACGCTCACTTTTGCAGCCGGCGAGTCGGCTAAGAGTTTCACAGTGCCAATACTGGATGACGCTGTTGCCGAAGCGAATGAAACGTTCAACCTCACCTTGAGTGTCGTATCGAACGCAAACTTAGGTAGCCCAACCACGGCTACTGTCACGATTGTTGATAACGACAAAGCAGAGAGCATCAAAACCCCTCGCCTCATACTCTCCGGCAAATCAAAGTCCGGACGCATACGCCCGATGCTCCGCTGAGTAACGGGCGAGGCTGCCGCGGAGATGTTTAATAAACCCTAACTAAGGACCGGCAACGAGAAAAACATCCCAAGCCCAACGTCCTGTTTGCGCCTGGTTTGTATCTTTGATCTTTGTTCGGTAACGAAATTGATTGCCGAACTGATCAGTATATTTGGATGTTTTATATTCCAACTCGAGAACTTTGATACCTGCAGTCTGAAGCGATAACAATTCAGTGAGTTCAGAAAAACCATTGTGATTGATGTCCTGCCACAATCGCAGCGAATTGAAGACAGCATCCGCATCAGTTATCAAACCGTCGCCGTTTCCTCCATTTGCAGCCCTGTCGTACTCAGCCAGTGCGAGAAAGCCATTTCTTTCTTCCTCCGAAGGGGGCTCCAGTTGCGGCGTGAAATTACCAAACAACTCAGTTCCATTATCAATTGTGCCGTTGCCGTCCCGGTCCAGGCAGAGCCAACCATCATCTGTTAGAGCAGTCGTCCAGGGAATCTGGTTTTTAGTCCCATCGTTATTAATGTCGAACATTACGCCATCGGCACGACTGGTCAGATCAAAACCGTTGCCCAATGTATCCACCAAAATGGGTGAAGGGTCTAAACACCTACAGTAGGGAATGCCAAGCCATTGCGATTCAAGATTTTTACAGTTTTGCCATTCGAGTCCATCGTCAGGTACACAGTCTTCACACCCCTCATCATTATATTGACATGTCAGACCACCACCGCCCGGATTCAACGTAGGCTCGGGACTCGGGTAAGCAGACTCGCTATTCACACGGTTAATGTCACACGGCGTAATAAATGTTTCGTGTTGGCGAGATGGGTTCATTATCGTGCTGCCCTCGGGACAATCATCGGCATTTTCGAGTCCAAGAGCGTGACCGGCTTCGTGTCTGGCAGTGCTCCGTAAGAAGCCAGCTAGAAGGCTGGGAGTTCCGCTGCGAATGCGGTTCCAAAATTTAAGCTCCCCCCAGATACCAGTCGTGCCGCTGTGCATATCGATCGCACTTTCAACAGTACCGGATTCATTTATGAAATAAGCAACGATTGTGTTGTTAGCTCCGGGAGGCGGAGGATTAGTTGTCTCTTTAACTATGAACTTCACTCCCGAGTTGTTTGTATTGTTCCAGCCTTCGATTCCGGTTTTTATAGCTTTAACTTCATCCGAGGTAAGACCTGTCGTATTGAGGTGGACGGTCACCTCTGCGTCCTGTGGAAACCGAGCCGCAGCACTTTCTGGCGGGATACAGCAAACATCCGCTGCAACCATTGAAACCGGTTGGCTCAGTAACATTAATGAGGCAATTACAAATAGACCAGTGAGTACACTTATTAGTGTAATTGGCGTTCTCATTGTGCACGACTCCTAGTTGGTGGGAGGAGTTGCCAGGGCTGAGAGCAAATCGTTGAGGAACACCGATTCGTCGCGATCGGTGTAAACCTTCGCGGCTGAATTAGCGTCCAGAGGAAAGACGCGACCAGACCGTAGTTCATAGCCAGTCAGGAGATAAAAGCCATCGGCTACGTCTCCTTTAACCTCAAAATCGTGAGTAAGAAAAAGGGCATAGCGTGAACCAACTTCTGGCATGTTTTGATTACGCGTCCAGGAGACCACAATCTTGCCAGAAGGCATGCGGACTCGCCCCCCCTTCCGTTCTAATGAAACTATGCTTCCAGCTTGCAATGATTGGCTTGCCTCGTTCTTAACAACAGTGTCAACCGAGACTGCAAATTCCGAATAGATACTTGTGCGGTTTTGTGTGAGGTGTGCTTCGGCCGACGTAACGGTGCCAATGATAATAGCGGCACTTTGTTTTATCGGAAGTGCGGGTAAGCCTCTATCCCAATCCCTCGATGAGAACAATTCATCACTTGTCTCATTGATGGCGGGCAAGTAACGTTCACTGTACCTCTTATCTTTCTTTTGACGTTTCGCCTTCTCGTCGGGCTCTGTGGATTCTGACTTGTTGAAGTCGACGATAGGAAAACTCTTAAAATCGGGTTTCGCTTTTCGGCCAGTAACCTGGGTCTTTACATTTAGAGCTATGCCGAAAGAAAGAAATGCAAGACAGAGCAGAGAGAGTGTTGCGAGGTGCTTGTGCTTTTTCATACTGCTTCTCCTTAAGAGTGAGAACTTTTAGAGATCGCGATTTATACGCCCATCAATATCTCGAGTCAATCCGAGGGATGTGCTCCGGTTCTGAGTTCAACTCAGAACCTAAAACCCACAAAGTTTGGGCCAGTTATTTTTGTGTTTGGCAGGGCCAATTATCGGCCACTAAGGCAAATGTGAGATTGTCGCGCTTGTGTTTGCGCTGCGTTTAGTTGTCAAATGTGTGGTCTATTAGACTGCTGGCTATGGGGGAAGTGATGAGAGTTAGTTTCCTTTTGCTGGTGCTGTTGATAGTGACCACACCACTCGCCGTTCGATCTCAACAATCCTTTAACGTCGCCGGCATAAAGCCCTTCGACAAAGCCGTGCCCGGACAGGTTATGGAAGTGCTGATCGAGGGCCTGACGTCTGACGCAACTCCGATGGTACTTCCCGCAACAGCTTTCAAAGTTGAAGTATCGCAAGACGGCATCACTCAATTAGCGAAGGTGCGGATCACCAAGTTCACGATGATCACGGAAATGAACCCGGCAAACGCAAACAGAAACACCGTTGACTTTGCCGGAATGAAGATGCGTCCTTACCAGTCAGTGAGCTTTGTGGTTCCGCAGGGGCTGCACCCCGGACCGGCGGAAGTCGTCGCCAGTTATAAAGGTCAACGCGGAAATGCAGTCGCGATGGAAATCATCGAGAAGCCGTTGCGTCCTATGGTGACGACCACGGCCGTGCTGGCCGCGGGCGGCCTGCCTCCTGACAGAATGTCGGGAAAGCTTCTCGGAAATGATATTGGCTGGAGATTCGAACGTGGCGCAACTGCAACGATCTCTGTTCACCCGTTAGTGGATCCTGACGATCCCAATTCCGCGGTTCTGATTCGATTTAAACAAGACGGGAACGATTACGACGCGATTACACGGATTGCGAGCAGTCCTTCGCGAGTCGAAAATCGAGGCCGTGGTGTCGGCTTCTTCGCTGCGCGCGAGGAATTGGAGGTGGATGTACCTGCGGCGCTTGTGTTAGGCAAGGCTGAAGTCGAAATACGTCTGAAAGCGAATGGCCAGGTCGGTGACGCAGTGACTCTCACCGCTACGATCACTGACGTGACGCGCGCGGCAGAGGCTCCGAACGTGAATACGCCACGGGTGATGGTAGTGGTTCCAAACCGGGTTGGTGCAGGACAATCAATTCAGATCTCGGTCGACCATCGGCGCACGCTCGAGCCGTCGCCAAAAGAAACACGAGTGATAGTCGAGCAGGGTGATGCGCGTTACTTTGCCTCCGTCGAACAGAACACTGCACTGATTGGTCCAAGCAAAGAGCCCGACGCGCCCGTCGCTTTCATCGTGAGAACAACGCGACAGCTTACCGGCCGCGTTCAGATTCGCGTGCTGAATCCCTCGCGCGGCGAGCAAAGCGGAATGAGTGCTCCGGCACCTTTGGAGATCGTGGACGAAGTGTTGCCGCCGGAAGTGAGTGGCGTTGCCGAGTCAACAGATCTTGAGCTGGATCGACTGAGACAGATGCAGGCGGCGGCAAAGGAGGCGGGGAAAGACTTTAATTCTTATGATCCCAATCGCCGCTATCTGACGATTCGAGCTTATGGCGTTGATTACAATCCGAAATTCGTTCGCATTACGCTCGAACAGGCCGATCGAAAATTCACGCTTTCACCTGGCGACTTCTCGTTATTTTCGAACGATGCACTGATCGTACGGCTGCCGAAAGATCTGAAAAGCGGCAATGTTAAGTTCACGATCGAAAACTTCGGTGGCGGCGACCGGTACAGCACGGCTGTTACGAAGTCGTTCGTGCTGGAGTCGCGCTGAGAGTCTTAATTAATAAGCGCCGCCTGCTTACTGAGCCTGGCGAGTTGATAGAAGGATTCGGCTTCGTGCAAGTTGTTGAACGCACGTTTGGGAATGATGAGAGCGGCATGCGGCGCGGTATATACGTAGATATATTTCTGATCGTGTTCGACCCGGTCTATGCCGGCCCATGAGTGGCGCGACTCGTTCACCGCCGTTCTCTCCACCAACCCCGCCTCGTTCAAGCTAATCTTGTGAGCTCCGAGCTGACCTCTGCCCGGCTTCTCTTCCGCCACAAGTTTTAATATTGCATGACGCGCATGCCATCTCTGTACGATCCAACCTACGGCGAGGAGGACAGGCAAAGGTAAAAGCCACCACAGACTTACTTGCGAGAGTTCAAAGCCCTCAGAACCGATGGCGGGCAGCAGGGTCATGACGATAAAAATCAGCAATAAATAAAGATAGAATTTGCGCTTGTTCCGCTTTGCAGACGGCGAGTGAAAGCAGGCGCGCCACTGGTAGTGATAGAGGTCATCAGGCGTGATTTCGTACTCGACTTCCACAACCCGTATATACCACCAAGACACAAAGTCACAAAGTTTTTCTCAGTCTTGCATCAGTCGATGAACCGCCTACGGTGATTTCGATTTGATCCTTTTCGGTAACCCAGCGATCTGCGTTTGCGTCCCAGTAGGAAAGACGAAAGGCAGGGATCGATAGCTTGACGATTTTTTCTTCCTGCGGAGCGAGGTGAATGCGGGTGAAATCTGCTAATTCTTTGAGTGGGCGCGGAACGGCGGAATTGAGATGCCTGACGTACAGCTGCACCACCTCATCACCGGCGCGCTGGCCCGTATTTTTTACTCGGACGCTGACGGCGACTGTTCCCTGTGACGTGCTGGCCTGCAGATCTCGATACGCGAACGTCGTATAGCTCAGACCGTAGCCAAATGGATAAAGCGGCGTGTCGCGAAAGTACATGTAGGTCCGGCCATGACGGATGTCATAGTCCATCATCGGCGGTAATTGATTGAGAGACTTGGGCCACGTCTGGACGAGGCGGCCCGCAGGGTTGTAATCGCCGAAGAGCACGCTCGCGAGCGCACGACCTTCTTCCTGACTGTTCAGCGCCATGTGCAGGATCGCCGGCACATTTTCCTGCGTCCAGTTGATCGCGTACGGGAAACTTGATTTCAGCACCACGATCGTCTTCGGGTTCGCTTGAAAGACGGCTTTGATCAACTCTTCCTGTTCCAGCGTGATCGACTGACGATCGACTGCCTCGCGGCCTTCACTCGGAACAGACACCTTCGCCCACTGCGTGTCGAAACCACCATTCGGATGATTGCCGACACAGACGATCGCCACGTCTGACTCGCGTGCGATTTTGACCGCGGCGTCGTTGTTCGCTGCGTAATTCACCTTCAAGGAGTCGCCGGCAGCGTTCTTGATTCCTTCGAGCGGCGAGATCGCGTAAGGAGGCGTACCGCTGTACCAGTCGAGCAAGACTTCATTCGCACGTGGTCCAATCACTGCGATCGATTTCAGCGACTTCTTGTCGAGTGGCAAGAGATTGGCGGAGTTCTTTAAGAGGACGATCGACTTTTGCGTGGCGAGCAGTGCGATTGCTTTGTGTTTGTCGGTAGCCCATGGATCAATTGATTCTTGTCCGATCGATGAATAGGGTACGCGTGAAGGTGGATCCAGAAGACCAAGCCGAATCATCACTCTGAAATTGCCACGCAACGCGCGATCAATGTCAGCTTCAGTCAGTATGCCCTTCTTCAATGCGCCTCGGACAGCTTCGCGATAGTCGTCGAGGAATTGTCCGATGCCGGCTTTGACAGACTCAGCCGCGGCTGTCTCGAAATCCGGGTAGTACTTATGCGCCGTGACGAGATTGCGCATCGCGCCCGCATCGGTGCAGATGATTCCATCCTGCCCCCATTGCTCGCGCGTCACCTTTTGCAAGATGGTGCTGACCGTCATCGGCACTTTGTTGACCGCGTTGTAAGCGGCCATGTACGCGCGCGAACCGCCTTCAACCACACCCATCCGAAACGGCACCGAGTAGTACTCGTGAAACAGACGCTCATCAAAATCGGAGCTCGATTTGTCGCGATCATTCTCGTTGCTGTTTGCGAGAAAGTGCTTCATTAGCGCCGCCGCTTGCCAGTACTTCGGATCGTTTCCCTGCAAGCCTTTCGTGAAAGCAACGACCATCTTGCCGTTGAAGAGCGCGTCCTCGCCGTAGCACTCCTCAGTCCGGCCCCAGCGCGGATCGCGTCCGATATCTGCGTTGGGAGATCTGATCACGATCCCGCCCTGTTTATATTTGGGACTCTGGAAGACGTACCGCGCTTCGTAGCCTTCGACTTCTCCGGCTTGTCGCAAGATGTCGGTGTCCCACGTTTCGCCGAGCCCGATACCTTGTGGAAACGTCGTGCTCGGAACAGTCAGAGGCCGGCCCCACTTTCCTGGACCACCCTGAGTCAAACCGTGAATGCCTTCGACGTGACCACTGGCTTTGATACCCAGTCGCGGAACGCTTGGGTTGGTGTCGAGACATTCGATCTTCTCGTCGATCGTCATTAACGAGAGGATATTGTCGATGCGCTGCTCGATCGGGAGATCGGGATTTTGGAAGGAATACTGCTGTGAAACCGGCGGCGCCAGTAAGACAACGCAGAACAGCAGCCACAGACTTGCACGGATAAAAAGCACGGATTTACGAGCCTTCAGTCACCTTTAAATATTTTCTCAGAGGTGGGTTGGTCAGTTTAGTAACTTGCCCGCTGGGCCATTTGATCTCGATGCTGTCGATTTTTGTCGCCGCGCCAACGCCGAGGATCTCGCGTGGATCATGCGATGAAAGATAACTGCCGCCGGCGGTTTTGAGACGTCTGTATTTCACGCCGCCGGCTTCCCACGTGATGATTGCGCCAACCGCGCCGGGATTGCTCTTCGTCGCAACGAGGTTCAGACCGATCCAGTTGTTGCGATTGCCGCCTTCGTTTTTCAGCAATATGGGCGCGTCGCCGTTGTTAATAATAAGGACGTCGAGATCGCCGTCGTTATCGTAATCGCCGACCGACAAACCGCGCGCGGGAAAGTCTTTACTGAAAACCGCACCCGAGATCGAGCTGACGTGCTTGTACGATCCGTTGACATTCTCAAACAGCAACAACGGTTCTTTGTACTTAACTTTGAGCGACTGAATCTCGACCATGTCGTCCGGGTGTCCGTTCGCCAGGATCAGATCGGGATCGCCGTCGTTGTCGTAATCAAAGAAGCGCAAACCCCAACCGCTGAGCAGGCGCGTCGCCGATCCAATCTCTCCGGGCTTATCGATAAACGTCAGATCTTTCTGGTTCTGGTACAGGCTGAACAGCTCCTGATCGATATTGGCGACGAACAAGTCCTGCCAGCCGTCATTGTCGTAATCTGTCGCGTCGACACCCATTCCCGATCGAGGCGCGCCCGAATCGCTGTACGCCACACCCGACAGCAATCCGACCTCTTCAAACTTTCCTTTGCCCTTGTTTACAAAAAGAAAATTCGCGAGCGTGTCGTTTGCGACGAAGAGATCCATCAGGCCATCGTTGTTCACGTCAGTCGCAACCGCGCCGAACGATTTACCGAGTGACGCGGCAATCCCGGAATCCTTACTCACGTCGAGAAACTTGCCGCCACCCTCATTGTGAAACAGAAAACTCGGACGCGGCTTGAAGACGCGCGGGACGCAATAATAGCGACGACCGACCTTGTTGTCGCCGCAGAAGATCGCGCCGTTGGCGCTGTACTGCACGAAGCTCGAAACAAAGAGATCGAGTTTGCTGTCGTTGTCGTAGTCGAACCACGTCGCGCAGGTGGACCAGTTTGGCGCCGCTACACCGGCTTTGTCAGTTATGTTTGTAAAGGTGCCATTGCCGTTGTTATGAAAGAGGACGTTGGCGCCATAGTTGGTAACGTACAGGTCTTGCCAACCATCGCCATCATAATCAGCAGCGGCGGCGCCCATTCCGAAGTTGCCCATCTGCCCGCACGCGACACCTGCTTTGTCTGTAACGTCGACGAACGTGCCATCGCCGTTGTTTCGGTAGAGCGCATTCCGGATCGGCGTCTTGGGAGTGTAAAAATCCGATGGCCCACTGTTGACCAGATAGATATCCATCCAGCCATCGTTGTCGTAGTCGAAAAAGAGACCACCGCCACCACACGTCTCCGGCAACTGTCGCAACTCCGAGCGCCCATTATCGTGTACCCAGGTGATCTTGCTCTGGGCACTCGGCACTTCGACAAACGTCACACGCTGTGGTTGCTCGGTTCGCGTCTGAACCCAATTACCACTCACGAGCAACGCCAGAACTGTAAGAAAGCAAAAATACTTCATACAAATCCGTTCAAATCCGCTCAAATCTGCGGCTTAATTAGGAAACTTTTCCCCGGGCTTAACGATGCGAATGTAATGATCCGTAAACTTAAAATGCGCCGCCTTAATCTCGACCCTGGGCATGTGACACGAAATGCAATCCTTGTCCGCAACAGGACAGCTCGTCCCATCACCCGTCCTGGCTGCCGTCTTAGTCTTCAACGAATGACACGCCAGGCACTTCTTGTCGTAATAGGCCGCATCCTCTCTGAGCGGCTCATGCGGATCGTGACAGGCGATACAGCTTATCTCGCGCTCGTCCGAGTAACACTTGCTGTTAAAAATCCGGTAAGGCTGAAAGCGAACGTTGTTGATCTCCATGCTCTTCAACAGAGAAAACTCATCGGTACTACGATGACAGGAACCGCAAAAGTGCTGTGTCAGTTCATCGCCGCCGAGCAGTCCGGGATTGTAGATAGACCTGGACGGCAGATCGCCTGCTTTCACCGCCGCGATGTGCCGTCCTCCTGGTCCATGACAACCTTCGCAGCGCACGCCGTGTGTAAAATTGTTGAGACGTAGTTGCGAACCGCTCACGACCGCGCCGGTCGAGTGGCAACTGAAACAATTTGCGACTTCGTTGGCGGTCATCAGACGCCCGACTGCATCAGTCAGAGACGCCGGCACCGTTCGCGATGCGCCGGTAGTAAAGTCCAATGACCTAGTGTCGCTATAAAAGCTGACCAGGCTTTCGTAG
>DATENQ010000032.1:0-12536 GCA_035275005.1 Pyrinomonadaceae bacterium
CCCAACGGCAATGCGGAAAGCGGCATGCAAGTCGGAACATCGATGTCATCCGCGGTGCTTACCGTTTCGTTGTCGTCAACCAGCGTGACATCCAATACGACACCACTGGTGTTGTGCGCTACGTAGGTGTAAGTGGTTGTATGCCCGTCACAGACAGCGGTACTGTCAGCGGTCTTGGTGACTTCGATGGCGGCGCAGGTGTTGAACTGGCCCAGCGCGAAGTCTTTAAGAGTTGCGGTAACACTTGCGGAGCTGCGAGTCTCAACCATAAAGCTGGAGAAACAGGCTCCCGCCAGCGCCGGAAAGGCGTTGAGATTGATCGCCCCTTCAAAGAAAGCGTTGACTGGTATCGGACCACCTTGAACGCCTCCCTTTGGAGTGTAGTCCCATGCGGGACACGAACCCGGTATGTTCTGAGCTACGCCGTTGGATATTGAAAAGACGCTGCCGGCCGGCGCCGAGGCAGTAATATCGTTGAGCGTGCCGCCCGATTCCGATCCACCCGAGCCGACCCACTCAAATACTTTCGCTGTAGCGATCGAACCACCGTTTGTGAATTCGATGAGTATGAGTATGTCGCCGATTTGATGTGCTGATAGCGCATCGCTAGCGAGTGGCCCTCGTCTGAATCGGCCATCGGCTGCTGCGAAAACTGAATCTCTGAAGAACCAGAAACCGATGAAGGCCGTGCCGCTGTTGTCGAAGCGATCGGCGCCGAAAGCGAGAATGTCGTCGCCGGAAGGCGTGCCAAGATACTTGGCTGCATACGCGTTTATGATCTCGTCCTTATCAGGGACCGAGCCATTCTTGTGTCTCCACGAACCGAGTATTTCCGGATCCTTCGATCCGCCTCCGGTAAAGATCGAGGTGCCGAGACCGTCGTGTATCACTCCGGTTTTGACGAGGGCATTACCGCCGTCGCAATTCAGTGTGTTCCAGTCGTCAGGCGTTGGGCCGGGAGCGGCGTCGGTAATGTTTCCGTCGAGCTCGATGACGCTGGTAATGGGATCGGTTCCGGTTGGAGTTGGAGCAGCAGTTGCTGCTGGTCTAAAGGGAAGCGCCGTTTTCAAATCAGTGAGCTTGGCGCTCGTTAAATTAAGGGACGTAGTGGCGAGGGTTGCGATGAACAAGAGGCTCAGCACGATTACGCCCATAACACATTTCCAAAAACTGGGTTTATTAGTCACGGGAGTCCTCCTAATTTCCACTACCAGGTTTACAGAAGACGGCGACTATCCGGAGCACCTCTGGGCATAGCTCGATTGGATAGCGACAACTGAAGACACTGGTAGTCGGGGTTTTCATTGAGGTTGTAAACATCATGAGGGAGAAATTCGGGCTATCCGGTTACGCCGCTATGCAGGTTGGGAAAGCGTTCGCTTACGGACGGTAGGAATTGCTCCTTGTGTCAAATGCTGCGCACACCAGTTGGACTGGGACGCGTGTCACAGAGGGGTGAACAATATGCAGCTTGTTATCGAGCTACAAGGGGCAAGAGTGCCAATTTTGCGGGCAGGTTTATTGATTTTTTTGAGCGATGAGGAAGCAAGAAACTACGAGGCAGAAAATGGCTGGCATACATTGAGTAGAGAGAACAAAAGAATTAAACAAGTCAGGAAGAATAGAACAAGTCAAATTAGAACAAGTCAGAAGGGAGAACCAGTCAAGGATTAGAACCAGCCAAGGATTAGAACAAGCCAAGGATTAGAACAAGCCAAGGATTAGAACAAGTAAAGGATTAGAACAAGCCAAGGATTAGAACAAAGTCAAGGATTAGAACAAGCCAAGGATTAGAACCAGTCAAGGATTAGAACAAGTCAAGGAGTAGAACAAGTCAAGGATTAGAACAAGTCAGGAAGAGGGGCTTGCCCCCGCTGAGGGTGTAAATAATTTTGTGTAAATGGTCATTTAGCGGCTAACCGGTTAAGGTTGGACCAGGAGAACCGATGACCATCGACAATGAGCTCATTGACAATCTGCTGAAAGACTACAAGAAGCCCGAGGATCTGATCGGGGAAAACGGATTGCTGAAGCAACTAACGAAGCAATTGTTGGAGCGGGCGCTGGCGGCGGAGTTGACCGAGCATGTGGGCTACGAAAAGCACGACGTAGCAGGACACAACCGCGGCAACTCACGCAATGGCAAGTCAGCTAAAACGCTCAAGGGAAGCTTTGGCACGATGCCGATTGCAGTGCCGCGAGATCGCAACGGAACCTTTGCGCCGCGCATCATCGAGAAGCATCAAACGCGCTTCACGGGCTTCGATGAGCAGATCATTTCGCTGTACGCGCGCGGCCTATCAACGCGGGAGATCCAACAGCATCTGGAAGAGATCTACCAGGTTGAAGTCTCGCCGACGTTGATCTCCAACGTGACGGACGAAGTGATAGATGAAGTGAGGGCGTGGCAGAACCGGCAGCTCGAGGCGGTCTATCCCATCATGTATCTGGATGCCATCCAGTTCAAAGTGCGTGATGGCGGGCACGTCAGAAACAAAGCGATCTACCTGGCGATCGGCATTACGATGAGTGGACTGAAAGAAGTATTGGGGTTGTGGATCGCAGAGACGGAAGGCGCTAAGTTCTGGCTGCAAGTGGTGACTGAACTAAAGAATCGCGGGGTCCAGGACATTTTTATCGCGTGCGTAGACGGACTGAAAGGCTTTCCCGAAGCGATTGAGACCATCTTTCCGCAAACCGAAGTGCAGTTGTGCATTGTGCATCTGGTGCGGCACTCGCTGAACTATGTGGGTTGGAGACAGCGCAAGCAAGTGGCGGCCGATTTGAAGACGATCTATAGCGCCGCGACTGAAGCGGAAGCGGAACAAAAACTGGCTGAGTTTAGCCTGAAGTGGGACGCGAAGTTTCCTACGATTGCGAAGTCTTGGCGCAGCAATTGGGTGCGCGTGATTCCATTCTTTGCGCACCCGCCGGAGATTCGCAAGGCGATCTACACGACCAATGCGATTGAGTCGCTCAACATGTCACTCCGTAAAGTGACGAAAGCGCGTGGCTCCTTCCCCAACGATGAGGCGGTTTTCAAATTACTTTATCTGGCGCTGCGGAACATCGCGAAAAACTGGACCAGGTCAATGCCCGACTGGAGCGCCGCTCTGAACCGCTTTGCGATCATCTATGAAAACCGGCTGCCGCGCGATAGCGCACTAGATTGAGATGAAACTGCCAGGTAAAAACCGGGCTATGGAAACCGTGGAAAAACAAACCGCGTTTTTCCACCGTTCCCACAGCCCCTACTGCTAATAAGAATCAAAGATGCTGACCCCAAACCAAAATTAATCGTTTACACAAAATATTTGACGCTACCAAAATATTTGACGCTACCGGGCAAGCCCCTCTTCCTGACTTGTTCTATTCTTCAATTACTATGTTTCTATTCTTCAAACTATGTTTCTATTCTTCGATTTACTATGTTTCTATTCTTCAATTACTATGTTTCTATTCTTCGATTAGCAAAGAACTATTCTTTTATGCCTTTTGTGCCTTTTTGTGGCTAAGAACCAAGGCCGTATTTTTGTAGACGGCGGTAGAGCGCGCTGCGGCTGAGGCCGAGGGCTTCGGCGGCGCGGTTGGCGTTGCCCTCGAATCGCGCCAGGGCTTTTTTGATTAGCAGTCGCTCGGCGTCTTCGAGGCTCATCTCTTCGAGTCGCGCCGACATACGTGCGTCAGGTGTTGACTCGAGCGCCAGATCGAAAGCGGTCACGATGTTTCCCGTGCTCATCAGCACTGCCCGCTCGATCACGTGGTCCAGTTCGCGCACATTTCCCGGCCACAGGTGTTGCCGCAAAGCATCCAGCGCTTCCGGCGTGAAACCCATGATCGGACGGCGATAACGCTCGCGATGCATTCTCAGAAAATGCTCGGCCAGAATCGGAATATCTTCGATGCGATCTCGCAACGGCGGCAGGCGGATTTCGACAGTGTTGAGCCGGAAGAGCAGATCCTGACGAAAACGTCCCTGCGCGACTTCAGCGTGCAGATCGGCATTGGTCGCCGACAACAAACGCACGTTTACCTTTTGCGTCTTCGAAGAGCCAACGCGCTCAAACTCACCAGTCTCCAAAACGCGCAGCAGCTTCGCCTGAAGATTCAACGGCACGTTTCCGATCTCGTCGAGAAAAAGCGTCCCGCCGTCAGCAAGCTCAAAGCGTCCAACGCGATCGCTCTTCGCGTCAGTGAACGCCCCGCGGACGTGCCCAAACAACTCGCTCTCGAAAACTCCTTCGGCCAGCGCGCCCGCGTTCAAAGAGATCAGCGCCTTGGAACGGCGCGACGAGATCGAGTGCAACACGCGCGTGATCACTTCCTTGCCGGTGCCGTTCTCGCCCGTGATGAGCACGTTCGCATCCGCCGGACCGATACGCTCGACAAGATTCAAAACCGACTTCATAGCCGGCGACTCAGCCACGACTTTCGGTAAATCACTCGATGCGTCGGAAACACTGTCGCGCAGCGCGATGTTTTCCTCTTCCAACTTTCGACCGCGCCGCAACGCTTCGCCGAGCTCAACCTGGGTACGCAACACCGCCAGGAGGCGCGCGTTGTCCCACGGTTTTTGTATGAAGTCGCGCGCGCCGCGTCGCATCGCCTCAACGGCAAGATCGACGCTGCCCCACGCCGTCATCACCACGACAGGAAGCGTCGGGTCAGCGGCGCGAATGCGCGTCAGCAGATCCAAACCTTCGCTCCCGGAGGTTGTATCGCGAGCATAGTTGAGATCGATCAGCACGACGTCGAATTCGTGCGTGTCGATCGTTCTCAGCACGCCTTCGGGCGAGGCCGCGCTCTCAATTTGAAAGCGCTCGCCCTTCAGCAACAGACTTAGCGCGGCCAGAACATCGGCCTGATCATCGGCGATTAAAATGCGAGGCATAAACTTTAACAGGATTTATATGACCTATTCATACCGGAGCGCAACCAGCGGATCAACTCGCGTCGCCCGGCGCGCGGGAATCGCGCACGCGAGTAGTGCCGCGCCCAGCGAAACGAGAAGCACTGTCGCGTAAGTTGACGGGTCGGAAGCGGTGATACCAAACAGCATGCTCGACATCCAGCCAGTCAACACGAAAGCCCCAACCAAGCCGAGCACGGTGCCAATCAGCGTGAGCACCATGCCCGTCCGGAGCACCATCATTAGAATCGCCGGCCGCCGCGCACCCAGCGCCATGCGAATTCCGATCTCCTGTATGCGCAGCGTAATCGAATACGAGATCACGCTGTAGATTCCGAGGACAGCCAATAACAGAGCCAGCGCCGCAAATACACCGAGCAGCAATGCATTAAAACGACGCTGCGCAGTCGTCGCTCCGATTACTTCGTTCATCGTCTTGACGCTCGTCAACGGCTGATACCGATCAATCGTCGTCACGGCGCTGCGAATCGCAGTCGTCAGTGACGACGCCGGCAACGCACTGCGAACAAACAGATAGCGATGTCGCTGTGCCGACACGACTCGCGACGTGTACCAGTCAGGCTCAGGTTGTGAGCCGACCGCGCGATGCGGAACGTTTTTCGCGATCCCAATGATAACGATCCACGGATTGTCCGGACGCGGCAAACCGAGCGTGATGCGCCGCCCGATCGGATCTTCATTCGGCCAATAACGCTGCGCCATCTTTTCGTTGATGACGGCGACCGGAATCGCGCCCTGTTGCATATCTTCGGGCGTGAGGTCGCGTCCCCTGATGAGTGGGATGCCGAGCGTCTCAAAATAATTAGGGCCAACCAGTTGCCAACCTGCGGACGTAAGATTTGTTGGGTCGAGTTGTCGCCCTTCGATTGCGAAAGGATCGCTGCCGGCGCTGCCGCTCAACGGCTGCACCGTCCCGAAGCTCGCAGCTTGCACTCCTGGTATTAACTCAACTTGCTCCGTTAGATGACGGTAAAAGTCTGAAGCGCGATCGCTTTCCTGATAAGCGGCGGTGGAAAGATCGATCTCGACACTCACTAACTCACCCGCAACAATGCCCGGACTGGTTCTTTGCAAGTACAACAAACTCTTCACCAGTAACCCTGAACCAACCAGCAACAACACCGCGAGCGAGACTTCCGCAACGACCAGGACGCTGCTCCATCTTCTCGAATATGCACCGCCAGTCTGACGAACATTCTTCAATGCTTCATTCAGGTCGACAGGTCTGGCCGCTACCAGACCAAATCCAACACTAATCACCGCCACCGCGAGCGCCATAAACCCAAACACGCGCGCATCGATACTCACTTCCTGCGCGCGTGGCAGAATCGCTGGTCCAAGCATCGCCAGTAGCTCGATTCCCCAATTCACGAACACAAACCCTAATGCTGCCGCCAGCGTCGCCAGCACTAATCCCTCAACCAGCAACTGCCTGACAATCTGCCAACGACTCGCACCAAGCGCCACGCGAATTGCCAGTTCTTTCTGCCGCTTCGCCGAACGCATCAACAACAGATTTGCCACATTGGCACACGCAATCAGCAACAGCAAACCAACTGAAAACAGCAGTACCAATAACGCATGCCGTGCGCCGCCAACGATCTCTTCCTGCAAAGGCGTAATAGTGATGTGCCAGCCGCCATCCTCACCATTTGGACCACGATAACCACTCAGCTCGCGCTCGAACCTTCCGGCGAGCGCATTCATGTGCGCGCGAGACTGCTCCAGCGTCACCCCGGGCGCGAGACGCGCCAGCACGTTGAGAAAGTACGGCCCACGGCGCGTCGTCACCTGATCCTGCGTGTATGTCAGCGGCGCCCATACATCCGCCGGCTCACCCCACAAAAAACTCGGATGCGGAAACTGAAATCCTGCCGGCATCACACCCACGACGGTGTAACTCTCACCATCAAGTGTGATGCTCTGATTGATAACGTTGCGATCACTCGCAAAGCGTCGCTTCCAAAAACCATCACTCAAGACAACGACGCGCTCATCTCCAGCTGTAAACACTCTGCCCGTCGCAGCCTGTGTCTCCAGCATCGGAAAGAGGTTTGCCGACACGTAAGCGCCGCGAACACGCTCCGGTTCACTGCCGCTCGACACATTGAAACTGTGATTCGCGTAAGCAGCTACCGCGTCGAAGACTTCTGTCTGGCGAGCGTAATCTTCATACTCGGCAGCCTTGGCACGCAGGCGCTCGATGTTGAGGGTGCGGTAGTTTCCCCAAACCACTTGCAAGCGGTCGGAGTTTGGAAACGGAAGCGGTCGCAGCAGGACCGCATTAACAACACTGAAGATCGCGGTGCTCGCGCCGATTCCCAGCGCAAGCGTAATCACAACCACGGCCGCAAAGCCTGGTTGCTTAAAAACACTCCTCAGTGCATAACGAAGATCCGTCACAATCCGTGTTAATCCGCGGCTAATTATTCATAGCGCAACGAAATCGTCGGCTCGACTTTTGTCGCACGTCGCCCCGGCAAATAACACGCCAGCAGCGCCACCGCGATCAGTATCGCCGTGATCGCACCGAACGTCGTCGCATCAGTCGGCTCGACACCGAACAGCATCGCAGCCATGAATCGTGTCACTATAAACGCGCCCACCAGTCCCAACCCAACGCCAATCAGCGCGAGCTTCATTCCGTGTCCCAGGATCATCTTGAACACATCCAGCGGTCGCGCGCCGATCGCCATGCGAATGCCGATCTCATGAGTCCGTTGCGTAACCGAGTAAGACATCACACCGTAAATCCCGACAATCGCCAGCACCAGAGCAATACTCGCAAAGAGACTCAGCAGCGTCAGCGTGAATCGCTCGCCCTCAACCGACTCCGCGCGAATCTCGCTCATCGTACGCGGGTTGTAAATCGGCTGATCCGGATCGATCTCCTTCACTGCATTACGCGCGGACGAAATCAGCAGGTTCGGATCCGATGCGCCCTTGATAATGACAGTCATGCCTCCCTGCGGAAGCTGGTTGAAGGAGAAATAGCCCTGCACCCGATCGCTGTTCTGGTTCAAACTTTCCATCTTCACGCGACCGACCACACCCAGGACCTCGAGCTTCAGCGGGTCGGAGTCGCGTCCCAGGTTCACACGCTTCCCAACGGGATCTTCGTTGGGCCAATAACGTTTGGCGAACTCTTCGTCGATCACGATCTTATTCAATCCAGCTATCGAACGCTGATTCTCATTCATCTTGCTCAGATCACGTCCCGCGAGGTGAGAACGATCGTCGCGATCATTGAACACGCGCCCACGCAACACCGGAATATTCATAGCCTTGAAGTAGTCAGGCGTGACCAAACACGCTTCCATCAGTGGTGTTTCATCAGGCGGCGGCGGAGGTTGCCCATCGATCACAAAACCCGTCTGCCAGCCATTGTTACCAAGCGGTAAACCCGATGCCGCGGCAGCGGATTCAACACCAGGCAGCGAACGAATATTTTCTATGAGGCGATTGTAGAAAGATCCACGAACTTCTTCAGTCGCATACTTTTTCTGCGGCAGAGAAATACTAAAACTCGTCAAACGGTCGTGCGAAAAGCCCGGATTGACTTGCTGAAGCTTGTAAAAACTACGAATCATCAGACCCGCAAAGATCAACACGACGAGAGTCGTGGCAACTTCGGCAACCACCAACGAGCTGCGAAGCCAGTTGCGCCCGCTGGTGCCGCGGCCAGTCTCCTTCAACGTCTCATGTACGTCGACTTCGCCGGCTTGAATCGCGGGAATCAGGCCGAAGAGAACACCGGTGACAAATGAGACGCCGAGCGTAAAGAGCAGTACGGTCCAATCGAGACCAATCTCGCGCGATCGAGGAATCGCGTTCGGGCTCATGTACAAGATCAGTTGCACTCCCCAGTACGCCATAAACAACCCGATGGCGCCTCCAATCATCGACACCAAAATGCTTTCGGTGAGTAGCTGGCGAGCGATGCGCCAACGACTCGCGCCAACTGCCGTTCGTATCGCCATCTCTTTCCTGCGCGTTGTCGCGCGAGCCAGCAATAAGTTTGCGATGTTGGCACAGGCGATCAGCAACACGGCTATAACCACTGCGAAGATGATCCAGAGTGTGCGACGCACCTCAGCAACAAAGATTTCCATGAGCCACCGCATCCTGACGCGATTGCCGGTGTTGCTGTCGGCATACTGTTTCTCAAGGTTGGCGGCGATGTTATTCATGTCAGCTTCAGCCTGTTCGAACGTCACGCCGGGTTTCAAACGCGCGACGCCATACAAGCCCGGATGATTGCCACGCTGCTGCCAGCTCAGCTGATCCGAGAGCTGGCCCACCGGCACCCACATCTCCACACGGCTCGGATAGAGATAACTTTCCGGCATGATGCCGATGACCGTGTAGCTCTTGCCGTTGAGCGTGATCGGTTGGCCCACGATATTCGTTTGGCCGCCGAAGCGACGTTGCCATAAGCCGTAACTCAGCACGACCACCGGAGTGCCGCCAGGCTTGTCTTCTTCGTTTGTGAAGACGCGTCCATGAAGAGCATTGACGCGCAGCACCGAGAACAGATCGGCAGACACCTGGCCCGTCACGATTCGTTCGGCTTCGCCTGTGCCGGTGAGGTTGTAGCTGGCGCGATTGTAGACGCCGATCTTTTCGAACGACTGATTCTGGTTGCGCCAGTCAGTGAAGTTGGGATACGAGATCGACATCTCATCGAGCACGGGACTCTTCTCGTTGAGAAAGACCAGCCGGTCTGCTTCGTCGTAAGGCAGCGGTTGCAGCAACACCGCATGAACAACGCTGAAGATCGCCGAGTTCGCGCCGATACCAAGCGCCAGCGCGATGATTACGACGATCGTGACGCCCGGATTCTTCAGCAGCATTCTTGCGCCATAACGTATGTCCTGCCAGAGTGTCATAATATTCTCCGATTTATTAGCCACGGAGTACACGGTTCACACTGATTAAGTTTTATCCGTGTAATCCGTGAATCCGTGGCTGGTTTTACTCGTATCTCAAGGCTACGCTCGGCTCCACTTCGGTCGCTCTTCTTGCTGGAATGTAACAGGCGATCAGTGCGACGAGCGCCAGCAAGATCGTCACGCTCGCGAACGTTAACGGATCCGTGGCGCTGACCGGGAAATAGAGCTCGAGTTCAATTAACGAGCTCGCCAACACCCGCGTGAGTGCAAGCGACAAGATCAACCCGAGCCCCAACCCAACGATTACCAACAACATTCCCTGCCGAATCACCATCCTGAGAATGTCTTTCTGCAACGCGCCGAGCGCCATGCGAATGCCGAGCTCGCGCGTGCGCTGCGCCACAGAGTAGGAAACGATGCCGTAGATCCCGAGCGTCGCGAGCAACAATGCCATCACGCCGCAACCACCCATCACGAACGCCAACACGCGCAACGGATAGAGTCCCATGCTGAGATAGTCACCCAACGTTTGCACATCAGCCACAACTATTTTCGGATCGAGCTCGCGGATGATATTGCGTACCGGCACGATAAAGTTCTTCGGATCGCCGGCAGTATTAATCATCAGCGTCGCGGACTTTCGATTCGTCTGTGGCAGCGCGAGCGAGTAAAAAGGACGTGGCTGTTTCTCCAACGACTGCCACGCGTCATCTCGTATGATGCCGACAACCTCGCACGTCACTTTAGGAGCATTACGTGACGTCTCTTGTCTGATGAGATGTTTCCCGAGCGCCGCGCCTCCCCCAAAATACCTTTGGACAAACGCTTCATTGATTATCGCAACACACGGCGCGCCTTCCCGATCCCGCTCCTCAAAATCACGACCCTGAACGATCGGGTATTTCATGTTCGTGAAGTAACTTGGACCAGCCCAGAAAGCCTTGATTTGCATATCTTCGTTCGCGCCCGATTTGTATCCTTCAATCTCTATGCTCCGGCGCGAGAATCCCAAAAGACCGCCGGGCACCTCGTCGGCCATGCTGGTGGATTGCACGCCCGGCAAAGCCGCGACTCGCTCCGACACTTGCCGGAAAAACTCCTGGCTCTTAACGCGATCGTACTTCGTTTCGTCCAACGCTATCGGAGCCATGAGCATGTTGTTGGAGCTGAAACCCAGGCGCGTCGGCTGAATCTTCTCGAGACTACGCAACACCAAACCAGCGCCAACTAAAAGCAGTAAAGAAAAAGCCACCTGGACCACCACCAGCCCCATTCGCACGCGCGACTTGCGATAGAAGCCCGTGAACAAGCTCGAATCATCCTTCAGCACTGTAGAGACATCGGCCTTCGAGCTATGCAAAGCCGGAGCGAGACCGAAAAGTATTCCCGTGATGGTTGCAAAAGCGATCGTGTAAACAACAACGCGCCAGTCGACGCGCAGATCGAGAGCGACGCGAATACCTTCAGGTAACGGCGGCAGGAACACGGTAAGCAGACTGAGCAGCCATACGGCGAGCAGTATCCCCGCAGCGCTGGCGATTAACGACAGCAGCACACTCTCAGTCAGCAACTGTCGAATGATTCGAAAACGACCTGCACCGAGCGCGAGCCGCACTGCGATCTCTTTACGTCGCGTCACGGCGCGGGCGAGCAGGATGCTCGCGAGATTCATGCACGCGATCAGCAGCACCAGATTGACGATCACGAAGAGCAACGCGGCGACACCGTACACCGCTGAATACATATCGGGGTGAACGCGCGTTTCGCTTTCAGAAAGCACGGTGATTGTCGACTCACGTACGCGTCCTGTCCCCTCATGTTTCTGCATCCACTCTTCGGGATGGGCGGCGCGCATTTCATGAGTCAGCAAGTCGAAACGCGCTCGCGCGTGGTCGATGGAAGTGCCGGGGTTGAGGCGTCCGACAAGAATGAAGTGGCGGCTACCGCGGCTTATTACATGCTCACCGCCCTGATCGAGCAACGGCGTGGTCATGATTGGAACCCAGATGTCGATTCCAAGACCGCGGATTATGCCCGTGTATTGCGGCGGCGCGATTCCTACAACAGTTAACAACTTGTCGTTGATGTCGATGGTCTTGCCGACGAGATCGGGATCTGAGTTGAAGCGTCGCTGCCATAGATTATGGCTGATGACGGCAACCGGATTCTTGCCGGGCACCGAGTCTTCTTCGGAAAGAAACGTGCGTCCCTTCTGAGTTGGAACACCCAACACATCAAAATAGTTTCCGGACACTGCTTCGCCCCAGATCTGCTCGACGCCATCGGCGACGCTGAGTTTGAACTGGTTGATGCCATAAGCGGCGAGTCCGCTGAGAACCTCGTTGCGATCGCGGAGCTCGACGTAGCTCGGATAGGAAGTTGAGTCGTAAGGATGTTCGCCTTCACCGACGTAGATCTCGACGAGTTGTTCGGGATGCGAAACGGGACGCGGGCGCAGCAGGATCGAGTTGACGAGACTGAAGATCGCGGAGTTTGCGCCGATACCAATTGCCAGCGAAACCACCGCTACAATCGTCACGCCCTTACTCTTCCAGAGCATCTTCGCGCCATAGCGAAGATCGTTGAGGATTGTTTCGATCATGGGGAGTCCTTTTAATCCGTGTAATCTGTGGCTTATTCATAGCGTAGCGCCACGAGTGGATCGACTTTTGTGGCGCGACGCGCGGGAATGTAACAGGCTAAGAGCGCTACGA
>DATENQ010000033.1:0-6970 GCA_035275005.1 Pyrinomonadaceae bacterium
ATGGACGTCGTTTGGAAGAATCTCGTCTATTCCGTTCGGATGTTGTTGAAGAAACCGGGCCTGACCGCCATCGCGATCATCGCAATGGGCCTTGGCATCGGCGCCAACACGGCGATCTTCTCCGTCGTTAACACGGTGCTGCTCCAGCCACTCCCGTACGACCAGCCGGGACAACTGTTGAGACTCGCGACCGAGCAGCGCAATCAAGCACTCGATGGCCGCGGCGCATTCTCCGTGCCCGATTTCCTCGACGTGCAGCAACGATCGACGACGCTCGAGTACGTCGCCACGGTGCAAGGAGCCGGAACCGTTATCACCGAAGGCGGCGATCCCGAACGTGTATTCGGCGCGGCAGTCAGTGCCGACTACTTCCCGCTCCTTCGCGTCAAGCCGATCCTTGGCCGCGTCTTCACGCGCGATGAAGATAAACCGGGAGCCGCGGAGGTTGTGCTGCTCAGCGAGGGTTTGTGGAAACGCCGTTTCGGCGGCGATCCGAACATCATTGACCGCGAGATAGATCTCGGCGGAAAGACGACCGTGCTCGGTATTATGCCGGCTGGTTTCCAGTATCCGATTAGCGATGAGACTCAGGACTTTTGGGAGCCGCTTTTCTCGGCTACGTTTTTGACGAAAGAGGCGCGCGAGGAACGCGCGAACAGATTCCTTTCGGCGCTCGGCCGGCTGAAGCAGGGCGCGACTGTCGAGCAGGCGAAGGCGGATCTCGATCTTATTTCACGACAGCTCGAACAGCAGTCGCCGGTATCGAACACAAACGTGATCTTCAACGCCGTGTCGATGCACGAAGACATCACGCGCGACTATCGCAGTGCGCTGCTGGTGCTCCTCGGCGCGGTCGGTTTGGTGCTGCTCATCGCATGTGCAAACGTTGCAAATCTGCTGCTGGCTCGCGCAGCAGCGCGACAGAAAGAGGTGGCGATACGGATGGCGCTGGGCGCGAGTCGCCGGCGGATTGCGTCGCAGCTTTTGACGGAAAGCGTTCTCTTGTCGTTAGCAGGTGGCGTGGTTGGTTTACTGCTCGCGAGCTGGGGCATGAATCTACTCGTAGCTTATGGACCAGCCGATGTGCCGCGGCTGCACGACGTCAGTCTGAACGCTCACGTGCTGTTCTTTACGTTTGGTGTGGCGATACTGACGGGCGTGTTGTTTGGTCTTGCTCCGGCGCTAAACGCATCGAAACCGGATCCGGGCAGGATGCTGAATGAGAGCGGACGCGGCGCAGCGCAGGGCGGACGTAACTGGATGCGCAGTGGATTGATCGTGTCTGAGGTTGCGTTGTCGTTGATGCTATTAGTCGGAGCGGGTCTTTTAATCCATAGCTTCTGGCGGCTGCTGCAAACGGATGCGGGATTCGATCCGAAGGGTGTGCTGGCGTTGGACATTCCGCTGAGCAGAACGACGTACACCAAGCCCGAGCAGCGTTCAGCAGCGTTCCAACAACTCATCGGTCGAATGAAGACTTTGCCTGGCGTTCGTGATGCTTCGGTAGTGAGCAATGTGCCGCTGACGGATTTCGATGTTGAGTTGAGTTTTCAAGTCGAGGGCCGCGAGCCTTACAAGCCCGGCGAGGAAGCAGTCGCTGATTACACAGTCGCCGGCACTGACTACTTTCGAACGATGAATATCAACATCCTGCGTGGGCGCGTTTTCACGGATCAGGATATGGCGAATTCGCCTGAGGTGCTGGTGGTCAGTGATGCTTTCGTTAAGCGTTACTTTCCGAACGAGGACGCGATTGGCAAGCGAATCATCTTTGACGGTCCCAACAAGACTCCGCGCGAGATCGTGGGCGTGGTGGCGGATGTCCGCCGCAACGGACTAGACGTAAATGTCCAGCCGGAGATGTATGCTTCGTATCTTCAGAGTCCCGAGCGACGATTGAATGTTGTGATCCGGACGGATGCTCGAGATGCATCGCAGTTGATCCCGGCGGCGCGAGCCGAAATCAAGGCGTTCGATCCCAATCAGATAATTTGGAGAACGCAGACGCTGGAGCAGTTGTTGTCGACGTCTGTTGCGCCGCGGCGATTCAATATGTTGCTGCTCGGGATATTCGCGGGTGTTGCGCTCGTGCTGGCGGCAGTGGGGTTGTACGGGGTGATGAGCTATTCGGTTAGCTGGCGGACGCGAGAGATCGGGATTCGGATGGCGCTCGGAGCGAAACGCGCGGACGTGCTGCGACTGGTCGTACGTCAGGGAATGACGATGACGTTGATCGGTCTCGCGATCGGGTTGGTTGGGGCGTTTTCGATCTCGCGCGTGTTGCGTGGTTTACTTCATGGAGTATCGCCGACCGATCCGTTCACGTTTGTTGCGGTGTCGATCGTGCTGCTGGTAGTCGCGCTTCTGGCGTGTCTCGTGCCGGCTCGAAGGGCTACACGAGTCGATCCGATCATTGCGCTACGGACTGAGTGAGGTGACAGCGGGGGCAAGCCCCTCTTCCTGACTTGTTCTAGCTCAAGGTGCATAAGGCCTTAACGCGCCATGAAACAGAACAAGTCAGGAAGAGGGGCTTGGCCCCGCTCGCAGTATCAACTGTCTTTCCAGATTGCCCCGAGGCCGGCATCCCAGAGGCGCTTGTTAAAGGCTGGGATATCGCGGTCGAGGAGTTCGGTGCCGCGGGCTTTTAATGTGGTCCACTGGGCGTTTAGTTCGCGCATGCGATCCAGCGATGGTTGGTTCACGCGCGGGATATCGCTCTCCGTTTGATTGATCAGGAACAGGTAATTCGCGGTGAACTTGTTTGGAAAGTTCTCAACATCGTCGTAAGCTTTCGACTTGCGCTGGACCATGTCTTCATCCCACGCCTTCATCTTCTGCAACAGCGCGTCGCCGTCTTTCTTGATCGCGGCGAACTTCATTCCCGCCGGTAGCGAACCGAGCAGCGATTCCAGTTGTTTCTGCTTTTCGTAGAGACTGTTGATCATGCGGTGCATCGCAGTGAGTTCAGTCTCCATGCTCTGCATCGTCTGGTGGTATTCGGTGTAGATGGGAGCCGTCGTTGGATACAAAGGATTCGCAAGAATCTCGGCGTCTGTTGAGACGGTCTGTCCTGACATCTTCAACGCGATAGTGTACTTGCCCGGAGGCGCTTTGTGCGCCGCGAAACTGCCCTCGATGCGCACGCCAGGCACGCCCACCATCGTCGGATAACGCATGTCCCACACAAACCTGTTCAATCCCTTCGCCTTCGGCAGTTGCGGGTCCGGTCTTGGACCACTGTCATACCTGACAAACTTCTCATCCGCCTTCGAAGAAAAACTGCGAACGATGTTTCCCGCAGCGTCCTTGATCTCCATCGTAATCTCGTCAGTCTTCTTCAACTCAGGCAACTGGTAATACAGCACCACGCCCGTCGCGGGATTCACACCTCTGAACGTGTTAGCACCTGTAAACTCATCCTCCGGTCGATCAAGCTCGCTCGAACCATTCACAAAGTAAGCGCCGTCAGGACGATAGATCGCGAACGACGGCGCGTCTTTCTTGTACTGCCGCAGCACGCTCAGATCGTCGAGTATCCAAAACGCTCGGCCTGAAGTAGCGGCGATCAAGTTGCCTTTGTGCACGCGCAGATCGGTTATCGGAGTTACGGGCAAGTTCAACTGAAACGGCGACCAGTCTCTGCCGCCGTTCCACGACAAGAACAGTCCGAGCTCAGTCCCGGCAAACAGCAGATCGCGGCGCAAATCATCCTCACGCACTACGCGCGTAAACGCATTTGCAGGCAAGCCGTTGCTGATCTTTGTCCAGGTATTTCCGTAATCGGTGGTCTTGTACAAACCCGGCGTATGGTCGTTGAACTTGTAACGAGTCGTCGCGATGTAAGCAGTCGCTTTGTCATGCGGCGAGATCTCGATCGCGTTGATCAAACACTCCGCCAAACCTTTCGGCGTGACGTTCTTCCAGTTCGCGCCGCCATCGCGTGTCACATAAACAAATCCATCGTCGCTGCCCGTCCAGATGACGCCTTTCTCGTGTGGCGACTCCATGATGTAAGCCAGCGTGCCGTAATTCTCCGCGCCGACAGCTTCGTTCGTGTATGGCCCACCGCCCTTGCCCTGCTTCTCTTTTTCGTTGCGCGTCAGATCCGGCGAGATTTCTTTCCACGTGCGACCCATGTCGCTCGTCTTCAGCACGTATTGAGCGCCGTGGAAATAGGTGTTGGGCTCGTATTTACTCCAGACGATCGGCGCGTTCCAGTTGAAACGATACTTAATGTCTTTCGCGTCCATGCCGAGATACTGAATCGGCGCCGCCATCACGCTCGTGGCGCCCTTCGCGTTTACGTCGAGCACCTCGATCGTCCCCTGATAACTGCCGCCCAACACAAACTTCGGATCGTTTGGATCGAACGCGAGAAAGGCACTCTCACCGCCGGCGGAAGGCGTCCAGCTCGCAGTCGTGATCCCGCCGCTGCCCAACTCCCGGCTGGCGATCGAAACAGACGTGTTGTCCTGCTGTCCGGCATAAATGCGATATGGAAACTGATTGTCGACGTTGATGCGATAAAACTGCGCCGTCGGCATAGTGCTTTGCGAGCTGAACGTCTTCCCCGCGTTGAAAGTGATGGCTGAGCCGCCATCGTTCGAGATGATGAAATTGTCGGGGTCGTTAGGATTGATCCAGAGGTCGTGAAAATCGCCGTGTGTGCCTGACAGCGTTTCCCACGTCTTGCCCGCGTCGGTTGAGCGCAGCGCCGGCGCGCTCAAGACGTAAATCGTATTTTCATTCTTCGGATCGATGAAGAGCTCGATGTAATACCATGCGCGTTGGACCAGGCGATGATCGTTGGTAATGCGGCTCCACTTCTTGCCGGCGTCGTTCGACACAAAGAGCCCGCCCGCTTCTTTATCAGAATCACTCTCGATTAGCGCATACACCTTTTCAGGATTCGAACGGCTGACAGCGATCGACATCTTGCCCATCTCTTCGGGCAAACCTTCTTTGAGCTTTTCCCACGTCTCGCCGCTGTCGGTCGATTTGTAGAGACCGCTGCCGGGACCGCCGCTGATCACTTTCCAGGGAAGCCGTCCGTGCTCCCACATTGCCGCGTAAAGTATGCGCGGATTGGTCCTGTCCATCGACAGTTCCGCGGCTCCGGTCTTGTCGTCCACGTACAAAACATTTTTCCACGTCGCGCCGCCGTCGGTGGATTTGTAGAGACCGCGTTCTTTCGATCTGCTGTACAGCGCGCCCTGGGCGGCGACGATAACGATGTTTGGGTTTTTCGGATCGACGACGATGCGCGAGATGTGCTGTGTTGATTCGAGTCCGACACGCTTCCACGTTTTGCCGGCGTCGGTTGATTTGTAGACGCCGTCGCCGTGGTGTGTCATCACGCCGCGCACGGCATGTTCGCCCATGCCCACGTAAACCACGTTCGAATCGCTTTCGGCAACAGCGATCGCGCCGACAGAACCGGTCTTAAAATAACCGTCGGAGATGTTGCGCCAACTGCCGCCCATGTCCTCGGTTTTCCAGAGACCGCCGCCGGTGGTTCCCATGTAATAGGTTTTCGGATCGCCGACCACGCCGGTTCCGCACACCGAACGCCCGCCGCGAAATGGGCCAATCGAGCGCCACTTCAGCGGTTTGAAAATGGTGTTGTAATCGTCGGAAGAAGAGGTTTGGGCGGTTGCGCTAGCGATGCAGAGACAGAGAACGAGAAGCAGAAGCAGCACGGTTTTTGTCATGCCGCGGATAATACACAAAAACTACCGCTGATAAACACGGATGTAATCCATTACTATAGAAACAATGGAAAAGCGCCGCTTTGAGTTTCTCAGTCTATCACTTTTGCTTGGCCTCGTAGCCGCGATCGGAACGTTGATCTTCTTCGGCTGGTTGACCGACGAGGTGCTGGAAGGTGATTCAGTACAATTCGACGAGGCCACGAGGACCGCCGTCCATCAACTCGCCAGCCCTGCTCTCACGATGATCATGCGCGGCTTCTCTTTTGTCGGTTCCACGCTCGTACTGGGCGTGCTCACGACCCTTGTTGTCGTGCAGCTCGCGATGAAGAAGCTCGGACGTGAAGCAAAACTTTTCGCCATCACGATGGTTGGAGCGGCGCTGTTGAATATGACTCTGAAGCTCACGTTCCAACGCGCGCGGCCGGTCCCATTTTTCGATCTGACACCACCGGAGACGTATAGTTTTCCGAGTGGACACTCATTGACCAGCGCCGTCTTCTTCGGCGCGCTGGCGGCAATTTGGACGGCGCGAATCAAGTCGAGACGCACACGCGTGATCGTGTGGATCGTCTGCACGGCGATGTTCCTTTTGATTGGATTTTCGAGAATTTATCTCGGCGTGCATCACACAACGGACGTGATCGCAGGATTTGCAGCGGCATTGATCTGGATCCTCGTGGTGAGATTTGTCGAGGTGGAGTTAGCGCGGAGAAAACGAAAAAAGCAGCCTATCTAAACTGATAAATGCGGATTTAGGTCTAAACGCATCTCAATCGCGAGCCCGCCGTCAGCGGCGTTCGTTGCCTGGACCGAGCCGCCGTGCATGCGCACAGCGCGTTCGGTGATCGCGAGACCGAGCCCGGTGCCGCCACCGCTCTGTCGATCGCGCGCATCTTCCGTGCGATAAAAAGGTCGAAAGATCTTTTCGAGCGCTTCCTCAGGAACGCCTTTGCCGCGATCGCGTACGCTGATCACCGCGAAGTTGTTGCCGTTACCATTCTGCTTACGCAGCGCGACTTCAACTGCCGTCCCCTCAGGCGTGTAACGAACCGCGTTGCGCACAACATTCTCAACCGCACTGCGCAACAACTCCTCAACCCCATTGATCGAACAGTTATCACTCGAAACAACCTGCACCGAGCGGTTCAAACTGCGCGCTTCGTAATCAGCATCGTGCACCACTTCGCGCACCAGCGCCGTCAGATCGACTTCACTACGCTTGCGTCCATCCGTGCCGCTCTCCAAACGCGTTAGCGCCA
>DATENQ010000034.1:0-5836 GCA_035275005.1 Pyrinomonadaceae bacterium
CTTAATTAGTCTTAATAAAGAACAAATACCTTATGCGTAAGATCAATCCACACGATTTCACGGTCGCCCGGCGCGGTACCAGCCGCGAAATTAACCGGCAAATCGCACTCAACCTGATTCGCGCTCACCAACCGATTTCACGCGCCGACCTGGCGCGGCTGATGAACGTCCGGCGCGGCGTCGCCAGCCTGCTCGTCAGCGAACTACTTAGCGAGTCGCTAATCTTCGAAGGCGCGGTCGGCGAATCCGTCGGACGCGGACGCCGCCCAACGTTTCTTTACATCGACTCGCGGCAGCGTTGCGTCGTCGGCGTCGATATTCGCGCTTCGCGCACTTACATCCTCGTCACCGATTTAATGGGGCGGCAGCTCGGCGTCGTCAGTAGTTTTCAAACCAACCGCGACGAGGGTGTTCTGATCCAGGAGCTTGCGCGTCGCATCAAGCAAATCCTCGGCGACTACAAAGAGATCGGCGCTTGCGAAGGTGTCGGCGTCGCGGTGCCCGGCATGGTCGATCCCGCGAAAGGTCGTGTGCTGCACGCGCCTACGCTTTCATGGCGCGACGTCAACCTGCGCGATCCGCTGTCAGTAGCGGTCGGCATTCCGGTTCACATCGAGAACTCCGGTAAGGCATGCGCGCTGGCCCAATTATGGGCCACGCGCAGCGACGTCATTGCGTCCGGCAATTCGGTATTTGTGAGTGTCTCGGATGGTGTCGGTACCGGCATCGTGGTAAATGGCGAAGTGCTGCGCGGGCGTCACAACACGGCCGGCGAGTTTGGCCACGTGCCGTTGAGCATCGATGGTCCAAAGTGTTCGTGCGGCGCCACCGGTTGCTGGGAAGCTTACATTTCAAACCTCGCAACTCTGTCCCGCTATTTTGGCCAGAACATATCTGAGCAGCGACCACGGGACACTGAAACTGCAAACTTCACAGTCGAAGACTTGATCGCGCGCGCTCGCGCCGGCGACGCGAAAGCCCTCGCCGCGATCAATTCCACCGCTCGTTATCTCGGACTTGGGCTGGCATCGATCGTCAACGCGCTCGACCCCGCGCGCATTTTTATCGGCGGCGAAATAACTACAGCGTGGAGCCTGATCGAACCGATCGTGCGCAGTGCGTTGCGCGAACGAACGTTAACCGAATTCGGCGGCGCCACAGAGATCCACGTCGTGCCGGCTGAAGATCACCCGCGCTTGCGTGGCGCGGTGGCGCTGGTGGCGGCCCCGGCATTCGCCGCCCCCATGGTCGCTTAACAGTTTAAAAATGATCCGCGTGGCGAAGCCCAGTGAAATCTGCGGCTAAACTTCCCTGGAGGTCAGATCGATGCGAGGCACCAAAGAAACCCGACTCTTACTTGCCCTGTTGCTCACCATCGTCGCTGTTCAAAGCTCGTACGCACAAACCGTCGTTGGTCGCATCTCAGGTACGGTGCAGGATTCGAATGGGGCCAGCGTTCCCAACGCAACGGTCAAAGTCACAAACAACGCGAACAATTCAGCACGCACGGTGACGACTGATGAAGACGGCTTTTACACCGTCACCAATTTGTCCGTCGGCACTTACACGATCGAGGCCGAGCGAAAGGGATACAAGAAGGCGCTTGTCTCCGGGCAAAGCGTCACCGCTGACGCGCGACTCACCGTCGATCTAAAACTCGAAGTCGGCGAAGTTTCGGAAACGGTCGAGATCGTCGGCGCCGCCGGCGAGACTGTCAACACGACCTCCGGCGAAGTCTCGCGCGTCATCGATCAACAGCAGGTCCAGAACCTTGCGCTCAACGGTCGCAACTACATTCAGCTTCTTTCGCTCGTTCCCGGCGTCGCGCTGGTGAACGACGATCAGCTCGAGTTAACCACCAGTCTCGCCACCAACAATCAGTCGATCAACGGCAACCGCGGCCAGACAAACAACGTCACGGTTGACGGCGGCTTCAACCTGCAATCAGGCAGCAACGCCAGCCAGATCAACAACATCGGCATCGACTACATCCAGGAAGTCAAGATCCAGACTTCGAACTTCTCCGCCGAATACGGCCGCAACTCCGGCGCGCAAGTGAGTTTGGCGACGCGCAGTGGCGGCAACGACTTTCACGGCAGCGCCTTCGAGTTCATCAGGAACGACAAACTTGATGCGCGCTCTTTCTTTGCTCCGATTAGACCCTCCCTGCGGTTCAATGATTTCGGCTACAGCTTTGGTGGTCCAATCTTCAAAGACAAGCTGTTTTTCTTCGGCGGGCAGGAGTGGAAGTACATTCGTCGTCTTTCAACTGCGCAACGGCGAACGGTGCCGAGCCTGGCGGAGTTGAACGGCGACTTTTCTTTCCGGTTGCGCGGACCTGACGGCACTGCCGGCACTGCTGATGACGGCGTCCTGCGCGATCCAAATAATGCCGCGAACACCTGTACTGCTCCGGTAATCACAAATGGCGTTGTCACTACAGCAGCAAATCGGACCGGTTGTTTCGGCGGAAACAACGTCGCTCTGCGCAATATCATTCCGACGAATCGCATCACCACCGATGGCCTTGCGATCGCGAACGTCTATCGCACCGCGATCGGTCTGGCAACTGCTTACACGAACAGTCCTATCGGCAACAACGTAACTTTCCAGCAGCCAAATCCGCTCGACTATCGCGAAGATCTGCTGCGCATCGACTATCGCATCAACGAGAAGCACACGCTCTACGGTCGTTACATTCACGACAAGAACGTCCTGATCGATCCGTTCGGTACTTTCATCACCACGCAGTTGCCGACCATTCCCAGTCTCCGCAGGCGTCCGGGAACTTCGATCCAGCTTTCGCACACGTGGATGATCAGCTCGACTTTTATTAACGAGGCAAAGGCGACGGGCGCAATTGTGGCCCAACGAATCCCGCCCGACGGCGATCTCTGGAAACGCGAAACCTATGGCTTCCAATTCCAGCAACTATTCCCTGGCGGCGGCAGGTTTGAAAACTCGATCCCCGATACAACCATTAACGGCTTCGCGAGTTTCTTCGGCGCCGCGCGCTCTCTGGTGTCGCCGACGACCGACATCAACGTGAGCGATACCGTCACGTGGGTTCGCGGCAATCACACGTTCAAGACCGGCTTGAGCGTCACTCGCAACCGCATCGATCAAAACGCGCGCACGACTTACGCCGGACAGGTCGACTTCAACACCGGCGGTAACACGCGTACGAGCAACAACTCCTTCGCCGATGCGCTGCTCGGAAACTTCCGCACTTACAGCGAACAAGCCCTCGATCCGGTAGGCTTTTTCCGGTTTACTCAGACCGAAGCCTTTGTCGCCGACAGCTGGAAAGTTAATCGGCAGCTCAGTCTCGAGCTCGGCATGCGCTATCAATATGGCCTGCCGATCTATGCGCAGGCGAACAACCTCGCCAACTTCGATCCTTCTCTTTACAACCCGGCGCAGGCAGTCACGATTCTCGCGAACGGCAACATTGACACGACGAGAGGCGGCAATCGCTTCAACGGTTTGGTTCGGGCGGGCGATGGCGTGCCGCCGGAAGAGCTCGCGCGCGTGCCGGGTGGCGACAGCGCGGCAGTGCAGGCGGTACCGGCGGGCGCACCGCGTGGTCTATACGAGGGTCATCACTACTTCATGCCCCGCGTCGGCTTCGCCTATTCACCGTTTGACGACAACAAGACTTCGATTCGCGGCGGCTTTGGTATGTACTACGATCGTATCGAGGGAAATCTGATCTTCCCGTCGCTCAGCAATCCGCCGTACGCAACGAGCGCGCAATTTCAAAACGCAAACCTGAGCAACATCACCGGCGGCTCCACGACAGCCGCGCCGTTTGCTCAGATCAACGCAGTCAATCCTGATCTCGACACGCCTTACACGATGAGCTACAGCCTTAGCGTGCAACGCGAACTTCCGTACGGCATCTTCGCCGAGGCCGCTTACGTAGCTAATCTCGGTCGCCACCTGATCCGCCAGCCCGACATCAATCAGCCGACATTCGATCAGATTCGCGCGAATCTACCGCCTGGTCCGAACGTTAACGTCAATGCGTTGCGACCGTTCAAGGGCTACACTGCGATCCGCATGCGCCTGAGTGATTCGACGTCGAATTATCACGGCATGCAGCTTTACGCGGCGAAGCGCAAAGGCGATTTGCTGATGACCGCGTCGTACACGTGGTCGAAGGTGCTTACGGATGCGAGTGGTTTCAACGACAATCCCGAGGATCCTTTCAACAGGAGATTCAACTATGGACCGGCGACGTTCGATCGACGTCACGTGTTTGCGTTAACGTACACTTACACGGTGAAGATGTTCAGTCGCACTCGTGGATTCGCGAAGGCTTTGCTGGACGGTTACGAGATCAGCGGCATCACGCGGCTCCAGTCGGGGCCATATTTGACGGCCACCGGAACCGGCAACGCGGCGTTCGGAAATCGTCGCGCTGATTGTCTCAGCAGCGATCCGCTCTTCCCCGAGGGCGAGCGTGGTCCAAACAGCTGGGTAAGGCGCGATGCTTTTGCAATTGCTCCCGACACTCGCAGAGGCACGTGCGGCGTGGGCACAATTCTCGGCCCGGGCGCGCACACGTGGGATTTTTCGTTGCGCCGTAATTTCGGATTGACGGAGAGGTTCAAACTGCGGTTCCAGGCTGATATCTTCAACGCGTTCAACCGGGCCAACTTCCGCGATCTGGAAGTCAATCTCAGTAATGGAGCGTTTGGGACGATCTCGACGTCTGGTCCACCGCGGAATATTCAGTTTGGGTTGAAGCTGATTTTTTAGCCGCAGATAAACGCAGTTGACGCAGATCAGAAAAATCATATCCGTTTTTATCTGCGTCATCTGCGTTAGCTTGCTTGTGCGCGCGAATACGGTTTCGACAGCAAGTTTGCGTGACGAGGTAAACACGTTTCTCGGGAAAGAACTGGCCGTACATCTCGCGGCGATCAAGTCGCTGGATCCGCCGCCGGAGTCGGTTCTCGGCGTGCCGGCGACGGGCGAGTACTCGTGGGGAACTTTCATGCGTTCGCTCGCCGCTTACGCGGAGACGACGGGCAATCGTGAGTTGGCGGGACGCGATCTGGCGAAGTGGGTGGGCCAGATCGGTTTGATCGAATCGCGCGCCGGCAGTAAGGCGTTCTCGCAGCTCTACGCGGCGTTGGCGTTGCGTCACTTCGGGCGCGACTTGAAAACGAATCCGCTTTGGCAGGGGTTGACCGCGGAAGAACAGAAGGCGTGGCGTTCGTTGCTCAATCCCGAGCGGTTCTACGATCCGAAAACGAACCGCGTCATTAACTTGCCGGAGAACTATCTCGGCGTCGCATCGCGGATCGCGAGTATCGGTTACGAGCTCGGCATCTCGAACGATCGAGCGTTTCTCGACAAGCTGCTCGATCGCGCTGCCGGTCCGTTCAACGACGGAAATATTTACGCCGATGATGCGCCGCCGGCGGGACGTTTCGATCGCTACTCGAATGAGTACGCGCGTTACGTCTGGGAAGCGGCGGAAACCGCTGGGCGCAAGGATTTGCTTGAGAAGCTACGCCCATCGCTGACAGCGCAGATGCTTTTGTGGTGGGACATCGTTTCCGAGGATGGTTACGGTTACAACTGGGGGCGCAGCCAGGGCGTGGTCAGTTATCTCGACACGCCCGAGATCGCGGGGTTTCTGGCGCAGCATCCGGAGTTCAGGCCGGCGCCGCTCGCGGACATTGCGGCGCTTTACTACCAGGCGTGGAACTACCTGCTGCACGATTACCGCAGCGATACGCACCTGCTCTCGATCTTTGCGTTCGGGCGCGGTAACTACGCGTACATCTCGCGCGATCGTGAGTGGCAACAGACCACCGGGTTC
>DATENQ010000035.1:0-5924 GCA_035275005.1 Pyrinomonadaceae bacterium
TGCCTCGCGCTGCAACTGTTTGCGCTTGTTGTCGTCGCCCAGGAGCAACAGTTCGCGAATATCGGCGATCTGAAACTGCAAAACGGCGGTGTTATTCGTAACTGTCGCGTTGGTTACCGCACTTTCGGAAAGCTTGCGGCAGGCAAGTCGAATGTGATCGTGTTTCCGACGTGGGCTTCCGGCACCACCGAACAACTCAAACGGAGCATTGGACCAGGAAGGCTGATCGATAGTTCGACGTATTTCGTTGTCGCGATCGATGCGCTTTCGAATGGCGTGTCGTCCTCGCCGTCGAACAGTCGTCTTCAGCCGCGCATGCGTTTTCCGAAGTTCACGTTGCGCGACACGGTTGAATCGCAGCACAGGCTTTTGACTCAGGTGCTCAGGATTGATCGCGCGAAGGCAATCGTGGGGATCTCGATGGGCGGCATGCAGGTGTTTCAGTGGATCGTCACGTATCCGAATTTCATGGAGAAGGCGATTCCGATCGTCGGCACGCCGCGTCCGGCGCCATACGACATAGTGCTTTGGCAGGCACAGATCGAAGCGCTTATGCGCGATCGCGACTGGCGCGGAGGTAACTATTCCGTGAACCCGGCGCGCACGCTCGACTTCGCTTTTGGTGAGTTACTGCTTACCACTCCAACGGATTACAACCGGCGCAAGACACGTGAGCAGACGATTGCCGATCTCGCGAAAGCGCAACACGAAAAGCGGTTCGATGCGAACGACAAGATCCGTCAGGTGCAAGCGATGCTCGAGCTTGATGTTTCGCGGGAGTTCGGGGCAGTTAAAGCGAAGGTTTTTGTCGTGGTGGCGAAATTCGATCACGTTGTGACACCTGGACCGGCATCGGAGTTTGCCACGATGATTGGCGCGAAGTTACTCAGCCTGGAAGGCGACTGCGGGCACCTCGCCACCGCGTGCGAATCCCAACTCCTCAATAAAGCCGTGGCCGATTTTTTAGCCGCGGATGAACGCTGATGAAATCGCGGATTTGAATACTGCGTCGATGACGACCATGTTGTTGATTGCGTCTTCGAGTGGGATTGGTTGTTCGCGGTTTTCTCGAAGGGCCTGAGAAAAGAGTGAGCCCTGGATCTCATACTGATCGCAGACCGGAAACTCGATCAGTTCGTCGTTGAGCAGAATCTGTGTCGGCCGATCGTTTGGTGCGTTGAAGGGGATCAGCACCTCGATCCGGCCTTCAGTGCCGTGAAAGATCATGCGCTGGTAAGGTGCAAGACGTGTGCTGCACGTGAAGGTTGATTGTCCCTCGGAAAACTCGAGGACGGCGGTGGTGAAAGTGTCGGTGCCAAACACGGGATCGCGCTCGATGACACCGAGCACTCGTTGCGGCTCCGCGTCGTAGATCCAGCGAGAGATCGTGATCGGGTAACAGCCGATGTCCATCAAAGCGCCGCCGCCTGAGTCGAGGTGGTTACGGATGTTTGCGGGATCGGCGTTGAAGTACGAGAAGAAGCACGTGATGGATCTTAACGGGCCGATCCTGCCGCTGCGAATCAGTCTGCGTGTTTCGAGCCACTGCGGGTGCGTCCGCACCATGAATGCTTCCTCGATGCGCACGCCGGTCCGGTCGCGCACGTCGATCAGCGACCTCGCTTCAGTGGCATTCATCGCGATCGGTTTCTCACAAAGAACGTGCTTGCCGGCTTCAGCGGCTTTCACGGTCCAGGGAACGTGCAGGTGATTCGGAAGCGGGTTGTAGATCGCTTCGACGGTGTCGTCCGCGAGTAATTCTTCGTAACTGCCGTAAGCGTTCGGAATGTTTAGTTCGGCTGCAGCCTGTTTTGCCTTCGAGAGATCGCGTGAAGCAATCGCTGTGATCTCGCACCACGGACTGTGCTGCATCGCCGGTATGACTTTCGCCAGCGCGATGTTTGCGGTGCTTAAGATTCCCCAACGAACTTTATTCATCGTCGTAGAATATTTCACGCAAAGGCGCAAAGATGCAAAGCAAGTCTTAGCGTCGTCCTTTGCATCTTTGCGCCTTTGCGTGAAATGAACTCAAAAGGCGTCGAACACCGAGCGTATCTGAAGTCGCTGTTTAAATTGCTCGAGCGACAACGGCGTGCGCGACTGAAACGCGACTGTCATTTCCCTCCCGGGCGCCAGGTTGAAAAAGTTGTCTGAAAAGAAGCCGTCATTATCAGGAACGGCGAGATAAACAGCCTTCGCGAACTTGTCGGCCGACAATTTGACGCTGAACCCGTCGCGTGTGCGCGTCACCGCAGACGTGATAGTCGGTTTCGAGAGTCTCAAGTCTTTGAACGGCGCGAAAAAGTAATCGTGACTCGAAACCACTTTTCCATTCACCAGCAGCTCACAATAAACAAACACCTCCTTGCTGTCCTGTTCCTCCAGAAACTCCGACACTTTCAGATCGACATACGACCGACTCGTCAACGGCTCCACATTCACATGGCGAACGATACCCTTCATCATAGCTCCATCGAAGTTCATCAGCGTCATTTTGATTTGCGCCGAAACCGCTTTCGGACGATCTGAGACGACATACAGTTTCAGATCTCCTTTTTGCACGGTCGGGCTGATCAGCAAGTCGCTGTAGAACCGGCGCGCGTAGTACTGCAACGCCTTCCATCGTCCAAAATAATCGATGCTGGACCACGACGCGACCGGCCAGCAGTCGTTGATCTGCCAGTAAAGCGACCCCATGTTGTGCGGCATGATCCGTCGCATATGCTCCGCGCCGATCTGTATCCCTTCAGCTTGCAAAACCTGGCTCATGTACAGGAACGATTCGAAGTCTTTCGGCTTCGGGTAATCACGCAGCATGTACTCGCGAATCAACTGGTTACCGCGCGGATGCCGCTGGTGCGCGAGCATGATCGGCGACTCGATGTCGCGATCTTCCGGCAACGTGTAAGCCTTGACCGTCTCGATATTCGGAAACGATTGGAAGCCGTATTCACTCATGAATCGCGGCATCTGTTTCTCGTAATCGGAGAACGGCTTCGACGCATGCCAGACTTGCCAGAAGTGAACGTCGCCGCTGCGTGCCGAGTCGCGATCGTCGTTGAGCCCGCCGTGCGGTGAGCTGGGCCAGTAAGGTCTCGTCGGATCGTACTCCGCCGAAACTTCCTGCAACACGCCGTGAAAAATTTTGACGTAGTCATCCCAAACCGACGCCGGCAGACTCTGCCGCCAGCCCCAGTTAAACCACGCGGTTTCGACTTCGTTGTTCCCGGCCCACAGAACGATACTCGGGTGATTGCGCAGGCGCTTGACATTGTCGATTGCTTCCGCGCGCACGTTGTCGAGGAAATCCTGCGTCGCCGGATACATGCTGCAAGCGAACATATAATCCTGCCAGACGAGGATTCCCATCTCGTCACAGAGCTCGTAAAAGTCGTCCTGTTCGTAAATCCCGCCGCCCCACACGCGCAGCATGTTCATGTTGCTGTCGCGCACCGATTTGATGTGATGCAAATATTTTTCCCTCGTGACGCGTGTGGGAAAGCTGTCGGACGGAATCCAGTTTCCGCCTTTTCCAAACACTGGAATTCCGTTGATCACAAACATGAAACTTTGACCGGCTGCGTCGTTCTCTCTTCGCAACTCCAGAGTTCGCAGTCCGGTGCGCGTGGATTTCTCGTCCGTAACACGGCCGTTTACGAGGCTGCGCGCGCGGAAAGTGTAGAGCGGTTGCTCGCCGAGCCCGTTGGGCCACCACACGGCGGGCCGCGCGACGGTGAAGTCAAAAGAGACTCGATTGACGCCCGGGTTGAGTTTGACTTGTCGTTTACCCGCTGCGACTTGATTCGTCTGATTTTCCAGCACTACTGTCGCGTCGCTCGCAGCGCTCGCCTCGACTTCGACGTTGGCAGTCAGCTCAGCCACATCCGCCGAGATTTTTTTGACAATGATCTGGACGTCATTCACGCGCGCCCCGTCCCACGCCTCGAGAGTCACCGGACGCCAAATCCCACTGGTTACAAAACGCGGTCCCCAATCCCAGCCGTATTGATACGGAGCCTTGCGCGTAAAAGGAGACGTCTTTTCTCCCTGATCGTTCGACGCGGGGAGCTGGTAATTCAACTTCGCCATCACCGGCAGGATCTCGTTGATCGGAGAGCGGAAAACGATCCGCAACGTGTTGTCGCCGGCTTTGAGCGCGCGCTTCGCGTCGACTCTCCACGTGCGAAACATGTTGTCGGCGTCGAGCAGCTTTTGTTCGTTTACAAACACCTGCGCGTAGGTGTCGAGGCCCTCGAAGACAAGCTCGACTTTCTCGTGCTCGATTGTTTCCGGCGTGACTTTGAACCCCGTCCTGTATTCCCAGTCAGTCTTGCCGATCCACTGTTGCTTCTTCTCGTTGTCGCGATAAAACGGATCTTCGATCAGCTTATTCGCAAGCAGATCCGTGTGAACGCAACCCGGGATAGTAGCGTTGTGCCAATCGGTTTTACCCACCTCACGGAACTGCCAACCCGCATTAATCGGCATAACCCTCTTTGATTGTCCAACAACAGTAACGACTGAAACGAGTAGCAAAATCGGGCAAAGCCACGAGTGGAGTTTTGTGCTCAACGCTGATCTCCCGTGCAGAATATTTAGCCACAGATTCACACGGATGAACACAGATCTGATCCGTGTTCATCCGTGAAAATCTGTGGCTGACTTTTCTTCATTATCAAAAATTTTATTTTGCTTTCTGAATTGACGCCTGATAAAAGATGCGCGTGCTGAAGCCAATCCGACGATCGATCATACTGCTTCTGTGCGTCGCTATTTTGCCTCATCTGTCAAATGCGACGACAGCTCAGCAACAAAAACCGTCGAATCTCGCCGCGCGTTTCGGGCGTCTGCGACGCGGAATTAACCTCAGTCACTGGTTCTCGCAAGCAGCGAATTACTCGAAAACGCACCTTGACACTCACACGACAGCCCAGGATATCGCGCTCATCAAATCGATGGGATTCGATCATGTGCGTTTTCCGATCGAACCCGCGCCTTTGCTCGCGGAAACGCCCGATCCTTCGATTCTCAATACCACTTACCTGCAATACGTCGATAGCGCGCTCGACATGATTCTGGCCACGGGCCTGGCCGTCATCGTCGATATTCATCCGAGCGACGAGTTTAAGCTGCGCATGAATCGCGAGGAGCGCGGCGTCGAGTCTTTTGCAAAATTCTGGCGTGCTTTCGCGACGCATCTGTCGAAGCGAGATCCGGAGTTTGTGTTTCTCGAAGTGATAAATGAGCCGATGGTTGAGGACGGTTATCGCTGGTATGGCATACAGGGAAAACTGATCGCCGCAATCCGGGCCGGCGCTCCGAACCATACGATTATTGCGGCCGGACATCGCTGGTCGGGACTGTACGAGATGCTGTTTCTCGAGCCGTATGCCGACCCGAACGTGATTTATAACTTTCATTTTTACGAGCCGTTTGCATTCACGCATCAGGGCGCGACGTGGGCTGGTCCAAACCTGCCGTTTTACAAAAATGTACCTTATCCGTCTTCACCGGAAGCGGTGCGGCCCGTGCTCGATACGGTCCAGGATGAGCCGGCGAAGTACAACCTGCTTCGCTACGGTGAAGATAACTGGAACGCCGGGCGCATCGATCGGGAACTGGGTTTGGCGGCTGAATGGGCCGCAAAATATCACGTCTACATCACATGCAATGAGTTTGGCGCGTTTCGTAAAGTCACGAAGCCGGCAGATAGGGTTGCGTGGCTGCATGATATGCGAATGGCGTTGCAGAAACACGGCATCGGTTGGACCATGTGGGACTATGCAGGCGGATTTGCGGTCGTGAATAAGTCGAATGGCCAGGCGCAACGAGAGCCGGAGCTGCTCAAAGCTCTCGGGCTTAACTAAGGTCTTTGTAGGGGCGGCACTCCGTGGCCGCCCGTCTCGCAACAAATCGATCGACGG
>DATENQ010000036.1:0-2426 GCA_035275005.1 Pyrinomonadaceae bacterium
ACGAGGGTGCGTGTCTTGCCGGTGCCGGCGCCTGCCACGATCAGGAGCGGGCCTTCCGTGGTCGTGACGGCTTTGAACTGCGCCTCGTTCAGCTCGTTCTCGTAATCGACTGCGCGCGATCGATCGCTAGTGCGCTTCAGAACCAGTCTCGTCTTTTGTGCAAGGGGCGGCGCCACGGGCAGCGTCTTGCCCAGTTCCAGATCGCGTTTGATTTTCCTGAGTTCTTCGGAGAGCTCGGAGATGTTTTGATAGCGTTCTTTCGGTGTCTTCGCGAGCGCTTTCGACAGGATGCGTTGCAACTCAAACGGCAGCTCGGGCCGTCCGTCACTCGGAAAGCTTGGAGCGCGATGAAGAATTGCGTGCATCGTGTCGATGCGATTTTCGTGAACAAACGGCGCCGTGCCCGTCAACATCTCGCACAGCACTACTCCAAACGAGAATACATCGCAGCGACGATCCACGCGCTGGCCCAACAACTGTTCGGGCGCCATGTAATTGACCGTCCCCATCAACGTGCCCGACTGAGTCTCAACACCGCGAATCAACGTCTTCTGTTCGCTGTCAGCGACGAGTGCGCGTTCGCGTTCCGCAACGAGCTTCGCGAGACCGAAGTCGAGGATCTTCGCGTAACCGTCGCGACTGAGCATCAGATTCTCAGGCTTGAGATCGCGATGAATGATTCCGAGCTCGTGCGCGCGTGCGAGCCCCGCGGCGATCTGGATCGCTATGTCCAGCGTTTCTCTGAGCTGCAGACCGTTGTTTGCGATCTTCTGGCGCAGCGTCTCGCCCTCGACGTACTCCATCGCGATATAGGGCTTGCCTTCGTCTTCGCCGACTTCGTAAATCGTGAGGATGTGTGGATGGCTCAACGCCGAAGCCGCGCGCGCTTCCTGGAAGAAGCGGCGCCGGCGATCGTCCTGCGAGACATACTCCGCCGGGAGCAGTTTCAGCGCCACGATGCGCTGCAACTTGTTGTCGTAAGCTTTATAGACCGCGCCCATGCCGCCGGCGCCGATCGGTTCGACGATCCGGTAATGGGCAATGCTTTTGATGGGGACCGGCTTCATGTTTGAGGGAACATTCGAACGTAGTCTAATTATTTCACGCAAAGGCGCAAAGCGGCGAAGTTAGATTTTACTTGATTACTTTACTTCTTTGCGCCTTTGCGTGAGATTTCCTTATTAGAACCGAGGCCGTACAATCGTCGTATCCCTTAGTGATTCCGCCGAATAGGAGCTGCTTATGCTGTGTCCTCGTTGTGCCTCGAACCAAAATGACGACATTAGATTCTGCACTTCTTGTGGAGCGAACCTGCAAGCGGTGCGCGAGGCGTTGGAAACGCCTGAAGGAAAGAAGTTTGAGTGGGGTAACACGTGGGTTGCGGAGATGTTCCAGTCGGGCCAGATGGCCGAGCTGCGCAAGCTCGAGATGGAACGCCGCATGGGCATCACGCCTGAAGTTAAGCGTTACAACGAGATCAAAGCGGGCGTGATCGTGAGCAGTGTCGGCGTCGGGCTGGCGATCTTTCTGGCAATCTTCATGCAGGGGGTTGCGGGTCATGTCAATCCCAAGGACGCCGAAATTATCACGCGCATCTGGGTCGCGGGAGTCATACCTTTCATGGTCGGAGTGGCCCTGATCATTAATGGCCTGGTCGTGAGTAAGAGAATTGTAGAAGCCCAGGAACGCGCGTTGAAGGAAGGGAAGACGTCGTTGGATGAAAGCCAGGCTGCTCGTAGTCTGCGACCGGCGGACACGAATGAATTCATTCCGACGAATTTCAGCGTCACCGACAGTACAACCCGACATCTCGAAAACGTCGAACGGAAAGTCAATCGATGAACAGGATTTCGGGAATAGAGAAGAGTCAGGCGCCGTGGCACTTGCGCTGGTTTTACACCACGATGCGCAAGATGTTTGGCAAGGATTTGACGCCGGTGAAGCAACAGATGCGGCTGCCGGGAATGGTTTGGGGCAGCATCGCGATGGAGGCCGGGCTCGGGCGGAAGCGGAAAGTGTCGTTGCGGTTTATTCAGCTCGGGAAAGTGCGGACCGCTGCGCGCATCGGGTGTCCGTTTTGAGTTGATATCAATTCTGCCGTTGGCAGAAAAGCCGGGTTGAGTGATGAGAAGTTGCTGGCGGTGGTGAAGAATGATCTCACTGTGTTCTCTGACGTTGAGAAGCTCGTTATTGAGCTCGCTGACGCGATGGCTAACACGCCTTCAAACGTTTCCGACGAATTGTATGCGCGCCTGCGCGAGAAATTCTCCGAAGAACAACTACTCCAACTCGGCGGCCAGCTCGCCTTCGAAAACTACCGCGCCCGCCTCAACCGCATCTTCGATGTAGGCAGCGACGAACTTTATAAGCCAGAGAAAAGTTAGCCACGGATGAACACGGATTTCATACACGGATCTTATTCATAT
>DATENQ010000037.1:0-6778 GCA_035275005.1 Pyrinomonadaceae bacterium
CGCTCGAACCGAAGAACAAAGTGGAACTCGTGTTGCACCTGCTGCCCCAGGCGTTTGCCTGGGCGCGTCAAGCGGGGGCCGAACAACCTCTGACGTCCGGCGTTTGGAAGGGCGACTGGTCCACCCCTGAAAAGATGACTGAGATGGATCGTCTACAGATCGATCTTTCAGACGTGATCACGTTTCATAACTACGACTCGCCGACAGAGTTGGAGAAGCGGATCAACTGGCTCAAGCGCTACAACCGTCCCATGATCTGCACTGAATACATGGCTCGTGGTAACGGCAGCTTCTTTATGGGTGGTCTGCTGGTCGGGAGGGTGCACAACATCGGTATGATCAATTGGGGATTGGTGCAGGGTAAGACACAAACCTATCTGCCGTGGGATTCGTGGGAGCATCCGTATGTCGATCGCGAGCCGTCGATCTGGTTTCACGAAGTATTCCGCACCGACGGCCAGCCTTACATTCCGGAAGAAGTTACCTTTATCAAACGAATGACGAGCAGCGCGAAACCAAAAGTGAGACGAGCAGCGAGGTAAATTGGAAAAATCTCTCGCGCAAAGGCGCAAAGGCGCAAAGCGCTACCGCGTTTCCAGGGGTTTCCTTTGCGCCTTTGCGCCTTTGCGCGAGAAAAACTTTTCACACTTGATCCTTTTGGTTTTGGCGGTCGCTCTTGCGCAGCCGCACCTGATAAATGCGCAAACGAGGGCGTCCATCTCGATCGATGCTCGCCGAGTTGAAAACCGCATCAGTCCCCTGCTCTACGGACAGTTTCTGGAGTTCATGTACGAGGGCATCAAAGGCGGACTGCACGCCGAACTGATTCGCAACCGCAGTTTCGAAGAAGCGCCGAACGTCATCGGATTGTCACGCAATTGGGAGCGTTATCCCGACGATCGAAACGACGATTACGCACTCACCTTTCACTGGGACAATCAATTCGCTTACCCGCAAACGCGGAACGAACATTCGCTGCGTGTCGTAGCCGGTGACGGCGTCATTGAACGTCACGGAATCTATCAACCGCGCATTGCCATTAAATCCGGTCTGGAATATCGAGGTTACATCTGGCTCAGGACCACTGATTACGACGGCGACATCACCGTCGCGCTTGAATCCGATTCGGACCAGCGCCAGATCTACGCTACCGCTAACGTCAATGGCATTAGCAAAGGTGATTGGCGCAAATACCCGTTCTCACTGAAGGCCACTCGCAACGATCCACTGGCACGCTTCGCGATTCTTTTTCCGGGACGAGGAACCGTCTGGATCGATCAAGTGTCGCTAATGCCCGCCGATGTCGCCGCCGGCGATGTCCGTCGCGAGGTGTTCGACAAGATCAAACTACTCAAGCCCGCTTTCATTCGCTGGCCGGGTGGCAACGTGGCCCAGGACTATAACTGGCTGTGGGGGATCGGACCGCGTGACGAGCGTGTCACATGGACCAACCTCTCGTGGAAGAACGAACCGGAGCCGAGCGACTTCGGCACAGATGAGTTCGTCACATTCGCACGTGCCGTCGGAGCCGAGCCTTCAATCACTGTCAACGTTGAAGGGCGCGACGCGACCGCGGCGGAAGCAGCCGCGTGGGTTGAATACTGCAACGGACCAGCAACTTCAAAATACGGCGCGATGCGTGCAGCCAACGGTCACCCGACTCCATTCGGTGTCAAATTTTGGGAAGTCGGAAACGAGATCTGGGGAGACTGGGTGCGTGGCCACTCGGACGCTGAAACCTACGCGCGCAACTACAACCGGTATGCACAGGCAATGCGTGCTGTCGATCCGACTATCAAGCTGATCGCGGTAGGCGACAACGACATGAACTGGAACCGGACCGTGCTGCGCGAAGCCGGACGCAACATTGATTACCTCGCGATCCATCATTATTACGGCCGCCGCGAGATGCAAGGCGATCTATCAAACCTGATGGCGCGCCCGTTATTCTTCGAGCACTTCTACACGCAGGTCAAACAGTTGTTAGAGGAGCTCGCATTGGCTGGTCGAGTTAAGCTAGCGATAAATGAATGGGGACTCGATCTTCCGACTGAGCGGCAGTATTCAATGGAGTCGGCTCTCTATGCCGCGCGGCTGATGAATGTGTTCGAGCGATCAGGCGAGATCGTCGAGATGAGCGCAGTCTCTGATCTCGTTAACGGCTGGCCCGGCGGTATTATCCAGTCCGGTCGACATGAGGTTTTCGTCTCGCCCATCTACCTGGTTAACCAGCTTTACGCGGAGCATCGCGGTGATCATGTTCTGACAATCAAAATCCAGAGTCCAACCTTCAACACATCTCGCGAAGGCACAAACATCCCTTACCTCGACGCCACGGCCAGCCGTACTGCTGATAGCAAAACACTCTTCATCAAAGCAGTGAACACCAGCCAGACCAGCGCATTACTCACAACGATCACGATTGACGGCGTCATGCCGGCGCCACGAGCGGAGTTAAAAACCATCACCGCCCCCTCAATCAATGTCGCTAACGATTTTTCACTTCCTAACGCCGTTTCCATTCAAAAGCGAATGCTGCCGAGCGGACGTAGATTCGTCGTCACCCTACCGAAGCATTCGGTATCGGTCATTGTACTCAGAACTTACGAGAAAATGCGGTGAGACTTGCGGGGTTCGGGTGATGGTTGTGGTTGCGGTTGCTTACGGCCGCCAGTCAAAACTGCGGATACCAGGCCAATTGACGCACCAGCAGGCACGACTATGAGCGCCAGCGTTCTCATCATCTCTTCGCGGTAAGTAGTTGTGGCATATAGATAGATCATCATCGCCAATCCCATCGCGCCTCCCAACCACAACCCGCCACGGCCACGTGCGTCCCGTAGTGCAACGACTAAACCAATTGCTGCGCCGCCAATGCCTCCGAAGATCATTCCTATGATTGCGCCGAGGTAGACACCTTCATCACCACCAAATATCACTGGCGGATTCCGTTCTATATCGATGATGGTCAAAATCGCAAAGACAATGCCTCCCTCGATCGCACCCAGTAACAATCCAACGGCAGGCGCTGTAATTAATCTCATCACCGAGATAGGACCATCACTCGCGTCGAAGAGTCAAGATCGGATCGATGCTCGTTGCCCTGAGCGAAGGCACCAGGCACGCGACTGCCCCCGCCAAAATGAGCAGAAATGAAACCGCCGCAAACGTGACCGGATCCGCGCTCGGTGTTGCAAACAAGAGCGAAGCGATCAGACCGTTGAGCCAGAACGCCCCGGCCAAACCCACGAGGAGACCGAGCACGACCAATAACAGCGCCTGCCGCATAATCATGGATATGATCCGTGGCCGCGTAGCGCCGAGCGCGATGCGGATTCCGATCTCGCGCGTTCGCTGCGTTACTGCGAGCGCCATAACACCCGTGATGCCGGCGGCTGTGATGACGAGGGCGAGGAGCGCGAAGATTCCGATCAGCCACGCCGTCAGACGCGGTGACGTCACCGAGTCGTCGACTACTTGCTGGAGAGTCTTCACTTGATCGATCGCCGTCTCAGCGTCTACCTGGTGTATCGCGTCGCGTATCCGCTTCGACTCTGCCATCGGAGCTCCCCTGGTTTTAATCACGAGGAACGATCCGAAAGGAGCCTGGGCCACCGGGCTGTAGATCTCTTCTGCTGCCTCTTTATCTAACCCGTACTGCTTTACGTTGCTCACTACGCCGACGATCGTGATCCACGTCTCGCCGTTATTGAAAGAAATCCTCTTGCCAACCGGATCTTCCGTACCCCAGCGGGCACGCGCAGCCGCCTCGTTCACGATGACGACACGCGGCGCCTTCTCATCATCCGCGTCGGTAAACATCCGGCCGCTGATAAGCGGTATGCCGAGAATGCGGAAATAACCTGGACTCACGGCACGCGGATCGAGCTGCACTTGCGGTTGAGCGTCGTCTTGCGGTCGACCTTCTATGCGGATTGTGACGTTGTTTGGTCCCTGCGTAATGCCTGCCGGATTGAGGGGATAGGTTGACGCAACGGATGCGTCAGCTACACCGGGTTCCTGGCTCACTCGTTCCAACATGCGCCGGAAGTATGAGATGAATTGTGCGTTTGCCGTCGCCGCGTTGTTGAACCTGGACCAGTTCGGCGCGAGACGCATCACCAGCACGTTCTCGGCGTTGAAGCCGGAGTCGACATGCTGCAGTTTGATAATGCTTTGAAGCAGCAGGCCGGCGGCTGTGAGCAACGTGAAAGAGATAGCTACCTGCGCCGTTACCAGCAGGCCACGAATGCGATTCCCGCCTGACGTGGAGCGACCTTCGGCTTGCTTGAGTGTGCCGGCGAGATCCTGCCTCCGGTTAAGACCCATGGATAGCGCCGGGAGTAAACCGAAAGCCAGGCCCGTACACACGGACACGACCACCGTGAATAGCAGCACGGAAGAATCAATTTTGATCTCGGCAGTGCGTGTCGTAAAACGTGCGGCGAAGGACGTAAGCAGCGGAAGTCCGGACCAGGCTAAAAGCACACCCAACACGCCTCCCAACAGCGAGAGCAGCAGGCTCTCAGTCACCATCTGTCTGACAAGCCGCGCGCGGCTTGCACCAAGCGCCGTACGCATCGCAATCTCTGACTGCCGCTGGAGCACGCGCGCGAGGTTGAGATTAGCGACGTTGGCCGAGACGATTAGCAGGACCAGCACCGTCGTTCCAAGCAGTATCAGGAAAGTGGGCCGGGCTCCTTGCGTGAGCACTGAGTCGAGCCGGTCAACTTGCGTGGCGTAGCCAATCTGTTTGGGATAAACGTCAGGGTATGTTGTCTGTAAGTTGCCGGCGACGCCCGCAACATCTGCCTGCGCCTGCGCCACTTCGACACCAGGTTTGAGACGCCCAAAGACTACAGACAGTAGTCGCGCTTGCCGGTTATCAATTATCGTTTGACTGGATCGGAACGGACAGTTCGCCGTCGGCATGTAGACATCACTCTCAGATGGGTACTCCGGAACCGGCGGCAACACTCCGATGACCGTGTGCGGGCGGTTGTTCATGCGGAAGACTTTGCCCACGATGTTTGGATCGCGTCCGTGACTCTGCTCCCAGTACTTATAGCTGAGCATGAGCACGGCTTCCCCACCCGGCTTCTCGTCTTCCGGCACAAAGCTTCGACCGAGGAGCGGCTTTACCCCGAGCACGTCAAAGAAGTTTGCGGACACTACGGCGGTCTGCACGCGCTCCGGCTCCTCGCGGCCGAACAAAATGAAGTTCATGGCGTGGTGTTCAACGAGTTCCATCGTCCTCGTCTGGTCGCGGTAATCCTGAAATTCCTTCACCGAGAAACCCAGACGATTTATGTTGCTGAGACGTGCCTGTTGATTCAACACGACGAGACGTTCCCCGTCGCGATATGGGAGCGGGCGCAACAGCACTCCGTAAATCACGCTGAAGATGGCCGTGTTGGCGCCGATGCCCAGCGCAAGAGTTATAACTGCCGTGAGTGTAAAGGCGGGATTCCTTCGCAGAACCCTCAGTCCGTATCGAACATCCTGTCCGAGTGATTCAAATAAATGGGGCCTTGTTTCCACGGGGGATACCTCCGCCAAAAGTTTCCCCGCCTTTATACATGCCGAAGCGATTTCCCGATTTCGATTTGCAATGAACTGCTCCGTGATTGCGGTGAATCGGACTTAAAGCGCCTTGAACAGATTGCGGCGCGGATGTCAGGCTATTCTCTCTATCGCTGCAAAGTGATATAAGTCCCGACACTCTTTCACACTTCAGGAGGATTCTCATGCCAACTTTTCTGCGTTTGCTCATGTTAATGCTCGTAGTTTTGTGCGGATTTTCGGCTTCGGTTTATGCCGCCAAATCCAAAGACGGATTCACCTCGTTTGTTGTCGGTAATCCCGCCGACGCGCAACCGGCTCAGACGCTGAGTCCGGGACTGGTCTTGATGGGAGGAGGGACTGACGTTGACGCCGCATTTCAATGGATGTGCCAACGCGCGGGCGGCGGCGACTTCCTCGTGATCCGGACCACTGGTACAGACGCTTACAATCCTTACATCCAACAACTCTGTCCGCAGATGGATTCAGTTGAAACGATCATCATCACCAGTGTCACAGGCGCGAACTCCGCCTATGTCAGCACTCAAATTCAAAACGCGGAGGCGCTTTGGATCGCGGGTGGCGATCAGTCGACGTACGTTGCGTTGTGGCGCGGAACCGCCGTGCAGACTGGTGTAAATTTTCTGCTCAATTCGAAACAGGCGCCTGTTGGCGGAACCAGTGCAGGACTCGCGGTGCTCAGTCAATTCATTTACACGGGGGCGGTCGGATCGGTGACGTCGAGTCAGGCGTTGGCGAATCCATTTCATCGTTACGTCACGCTCGATCGCGATCTGTTTCAATCCGCGTTGGGAGTGAACAAGCTTTACGACTCGCATTTCGTGACGCGCGATCGAATGGGAAGATCGCTCGTCTTCCTGGCGCGCATCGTGAATAACGGTTGGGCCGCGCAACCGCGGGGCATCGGAATTGACGAGCAGACGGCGTTACTGGTGTTGCCGACTGGTGCGGCGACGATGGTGGGTTCGGGCGCGGCTTATTTCCTTCAGGCGCCTGGACCGGCTCAAGTGCTCGCGGACAGGACGCCGATGACATATCTCAACATCGGCGTGTACAAAGTCCCGCAAGGAGGCACTTTCAACCTATCAAGCTGGACGGGCACCGGCGGCGTTGCGTACACGCTGAACGTAAACAACGGATCGGTGACATCAACGCAGGCTGGCGGCAACATTTATTAGAGCGTGACTCGCTCAAT
>DATENQ010000038.1:0-5684 GCA_035275005.1 Pyrinomonadaceae bacterium
TGCCCGAGGTGCGGGCCGGAGTAGTTCTGGGCAGTGCGGAGGGCGAGTTCAAGGGCGGGGCGAGTGGATTCGGGAGTGATCACGGCGTCCACGAAGCCGCGGGCGGCGGCGTATTTGGCGTCGAGTTCCATGTCGTAGGTCTCGCGCACTTTGTCCATCTCAGCCGTAAGCGCTTCATCAGGTGACTCGCCGTTCTTCTTTAACTTTTCGAGTTGGCTGCCGAACACTGCTTGCACTGCTGAGTCGCCTTCCATCACGCCCATGCGGCCGGTGGGCCAACTGAAGATGAAGTCCGGATCGAATCCCTGCCCGGCCATCGCGTAATAACCGGCGCCCGACGCGTGATTCACTGTCAAAACGATCTTGGGCACGGTTGCTGTCGCCATTGCTTCCACAAACTGTGCGCCGGCGCGAATTATCCCCGAGTGTTCCGCGTCTGATCCAACCATGAAACCGGAAACATCCTGCACAAACAGCAACGGCGTTTGATGACGATTGCAGGTCTCGATAAAGTACGCCACCTTCTCCGCCGACTCGGTGTAGACAATGCCGCCGAATCGCGGTGGCTTGCCGCCAGGCATACGAACCATACCACGATGATTCGCAATCACGCCCACCTGCATGCCGCCGATTCGGGCATGGCCCGTGATCATCTCTTTCGCATAGTCCGCCTGAAACTCGTCGAGATGCTTTCCGTCAAGCAAACACTCGAGCAACTTTCTCACGTCGTAAGGCTGACGATGATCTTCAGGAATGATGTCGTAGAGTTCGTCAGCAGATCGCAACGGCTCCGCGGCTTTCCCACTCGAGAACGCACATGCCGGCTTTGGCAACTCCGCCACGTGCTCACGGATCTTTTCGATGCACGTCTGATCATCGGCAACGCGATAGTGCGCCACGCCCGACAACTCGTTGTGCGTGCGAGCACCGCCGAGAGTTTCATTGTCGATAGTCTGTCCGGTCGCGCCCTTCACGAGGTTCGCGCCGCCAAGACCCATGAACGACGTGCCCTCAACCATGATGATGATGTCAGACAGTGCCGGCAGGTACGCGCCGCCCGCGATGCACGGTCCCATCACCGCCGAGATCTGAGGCACTTTCAGATAACGGCGCATGATCGAGTTGTAATAGAAGATTCGCGAAGCGCCGTACTGACCTGGAAACACGCCGCCCTGATACGGAAGATTGACGCCCGCGGAGTCAACCAGGTAAATGATCGGCACACGCGAACGCATCGCAATCTCCTGCGCGCGCAAAATCTTCTTGATGGTCTCGGGCCACCACGAGCCGGCCTTCACCGTAGCGTCATTTGCAACTACAACAACTTCCCTGCCTTCAACACGACCAACGACAGTCACGACACCAGCGCCCGGTGCACCGCCACCATACTGATCGTACGCGACGAACAGTCCAATCTCCTGCACGTACGAATCCTTATCGAGTAGCAACTCGAGTCGTTCTCGCGCAGTCAGTTTGCCCTGCTGGTGCTGTCGATCGATCTTGTCGGGACCACCACCGAGACGAAGCTTCGCCTCGAGATGCAGGAGTTGATCGGTGAGTTCGCGTAAGCGCGTGGGTTGTTTCGTGGCCGGACCGCTATCAGACTTTTTCATCAGTTTCGTATTCTACCGTTGTTGCCAGATCGCGCGCAGCAATGCGTTTGCATTAGTCGACGAGGGAATTCCTTCAATTATGGCAACGCGCGATTCGCGAAGCTCCATTGCCACCACGCCGTTGGATGTTTGCCACTCGATGCGATCGTCAGTTTTCTTCAACTCTTGGGCGTCAGCGTATCGCTTGACTGTGCGCTGAGCATAAGCATCAAAAAACTCTTTCGCATCCACAGGCGTATCCCACGCTGTTAACTGAGCGATGAAGATCTCACCCGGCTTTCCCGTCTCATAAAGCGCGAACCGATCGCCACCCCAGCCCGCGGCCGCTTTTTTCGACTCAGTCGTGTTATTCAAAAACTCGTCGAGAATAAGATAACAGCCCCACTCGCCATTCACATCGTAATCGATTCGCTTCCACGATGGTCCAAGCAAGGTCTTGAACTCCGGCAATGCAACTTTCAGCGGCGCCTCATACGAAAAGTATTTGTCAGCATGAAGGATCTGCTCGCTCGATTGCGGCAGTTTGGCAAACGCCTTTGAGACTGCGTCCCAGCCACCGCGTTTGTAAACCTGCGTGGCCCAGGCCAATCCCTCTTCATACGGGAACAACAGTGATTCACGCAAAGCACGCGGCGCCTGGTTGTACTGTTCCGTAGCAATACCCTGCGAACCGAGGCTGCGAATAAAGGCGAGCGCGACCATCGGGTTCTTTGCCATGTACAGTGTCATGGCAAGGGTTGCGTCACCTTCGATAAGAGCGTGTGCCGCGAGTTCAGCATCAGAGTCGCCCTTCGGCCACTTTTCAAAGCGCTTCAGATTGAAGTGCTGATCCTGAAGAGCGTGAGTCAACTCATGGGCCATGACAGGCTTTTGCCCATCGAGTTCGATCCAGTCAGCCAGATAAAACTGCTGTGCCTTGGGATCGTAATAACCCGCGACCTGTTCCTTCAGCAGTTTGATCAAAAACGGACGATATTCAAACCCCTGCGGTGCCAGTCCAAAACCCCTGAGCACCATTTCAGCGGCGTGCATTTCAGCGGGCGTGGTGTCAGCGTCGAGATTCCTGATGATCATGCGCTCGATATCCGCACGCGACTGCGCCCCACTCTTCACCGCCTTCAGTACCGCGAGCTCTCTCAATTCGCTCGTCTCCTTGAGAACGGCGGCCGTGGTGGAAACGATGGCTGCGTTCTGGGCCGTGCCGGGGGCGCCGCTCTGGGCGTGGCCCCTTGGCAGGAAGCTGCCAGCGCAGAGACTGAGCAGGATCAAAAGGGCCAGGGCGCCGCTGATTTTCTTTGACATAATTGGTCTTTCGCTCTTATAGTCCGCTAAACGTTTACAACTGAACCAGGATCGGGAATTCATTCCATCTCTCGCTTATGAATCCGGAAGGCTTTGCTCAGATGACAAGCCCTGCCCTTGAAGATGTATTCGGCGTTTGGCACGAAACGTTGCTACGGGTCCGTTATGCCGAAACTGACAAGATGGGTATTGTTTATTATGCCAACTATTTGGTCTGGTTCGAAATCGGCAGGACTGATTATTGTCGCGCGCGCGGTTTTTCTTACCGCGACATGGAAGAAAACGACGACGCTTTCCTCGTGGTCGCTGAGGCGTATTGCCGCTACAAAGCCGCTGCCTATTACGATGATGAGCTAATAGTTCGTACACACATTACAGAATTACGTAAACGATCCCTGCGTTTCGGGTATGAGATCGTGCGTGCCGCTAATGGACAAGTAGTTGCTGAAGGAGAGACAGGACACGTTGTCACTGACTCGAACGGCCGCGTCCGATCTTTCCCCGAAGGATACGCGCAAAGACTGTTGGCGCCGCCAATTATCAAACCTCATCAGGGTGCAATTGTGCCCAGCGAAACCGCGCCTGAATAAATCGATATAGGTCCTATAGGACTTAACTTGCCACAACTCCTCGCTCTACGGTGTTTCAGATTCAGAGCCCAGTTTTTCTTTTGTAACTTTTTTCAAGTTCGGTCGTTTTAACTTCAAGAGCCGGTGACACGCACCGGATAAATCGAAAGCCTCGTCGCTACTTGCGATAGCAACGAGGCCCTGGAATGACAACACAAGTTCGATTGCCTCGCGGCGCTCAAGCTGCATCGTCGACGCCCGCATCTTAGCGCACCTGGTGGACGAGCTTCAACCAAGGGAGGTCTACCATGCGCCGCTGTGCGATCTTGTTCGCCGTTGTCTCCCTCTGGCTTCCGGTGACAGCGTTCTCCCAAACGCGCACCCCCGAAGCTGCTCTCAACCACTTCCTAAACGCTGCAAAGAAACTCGACAAGGGCGACTTCGACGGCGCGATCGAAGACTACACCAGAGCCATTCGCTTGAGCTCACACCTTGATCTTCGCAAAAGCTCGAACAGCACATTTGGAAACTCGTACACTGACCCTTCAGCCGACACTGTTACGGTAATCGATCCCTTCACCGCCAACGCTTACAACAATCGTGGCCTGGTAAAGTTTAAAAAGGGTGATTATTTCGGCGCCATCGACGATTTCAACGAAGCGCTGCGAATCAGACCAGGTCAGGCCGTGCCCTACATGAATCGCGCGGCAGCATTACGCGCCAACGGAGATCTGCAAGGCGCGCTCAAAGATCTCGATAAGGCAATCTCCCTTAACAAAGACTATTGTGAGGCTTTCGTCAATCGTGGCAGCTTGCGACTCGATCTCGGCGATACCAATGGCGCTCTGGCAGATCTCAATCAGGCTATCGAGCTCAAGGATGGCATTCCCGAATCCTTCTACCACCGCGGTTACGCACAGATCGCAGCAAAGAACTTCGATCGTGCTCTGGCGGATTTCGATCGCGCGATTCGTCTCGCGCCAGAGATGGCGTGGGCCTACCAGGGACGTGGCACGGCGTGGATGAAAAAAAGTGAAATGGCGAAAGCAATCGACGATTTCACTCGCGCGATCAAATACGATCCAAACCTCGCCTGGGCTTATTTCAACCGAGGACTGGCGCAGGTGTATCTCGGAAACGAGAGCGAAGCGCAAAAGGATTTCGATGTGTGCCTGGAATTGAGACCGGATCTGAAGGCTCAGATCGATCAAAAAGTTGAGTTAGCGAGACAACTACGATCGCAGAGGTAATAGGACTTATAGGACCTATTCGTGGCTCAGGTTTAATCGCTGAATATCTCTTGCGCGGCCGCTGCTCTCATCGATATCGATCACGGCCGCGCAGATTCGCACCTGGCCGCTGGAATGTTCGGCGCGTCGAGCCGTAACAGAAGTAAACCGCGCGATCACGTCCGACTTATCCATCCCGATCACGCCGGCATAACTCCCAGTCATGCCAAGATCCGTCAAGTAAGCTGTACCGCCCGGCAAAATTCTCTCGTCTGCTGTCTGCACGTGCGTGTGCGTGCCCAGCACCGCCGACACACGTCCATCGAGATGCCAGCCCATTGCCACCTTTTCTGATGTCGCTTCCGCATGCACGTCTACGATCCTTATCGTAGTCTCCGCAGGCAACGATTCCAGCACGCTATCGATTATGCGAAACGGGTCGTCGGAAGGCGGCATAAACACTCGCCCCATCACGTTCATCACCGCCACGTGCGCGCCATTAACTTCCCCCGCCCAGTATCCACGGCCGGGAGTATTCGGCGGATAGTTTGCCGGACGGATGAGACGCGGTTGTTTGCGGATGTACTCGATCGCTTCCTTTTTGTCGAAGATGTGGTTGCCGGAAGTCATCACGTCGATGCCGGAAGAGAAGAGCTGTTCGCAAAGTGTTGGCGTGACTGAAAAACCGCCGGCGAGGTTTTCGGCGTTCATGATTGCGAGATCGATCTGGTGCTGCTCGCGCAAATCCTGGATGCGTTCGAGCACAGCTATGCGTCCCGGCTTGGCGACGACATCTCCGATCATAAGGACTTTCATAGACACAAAAAAGTCGCGAACCCTAAATAAGATTCACGACTCGCGGTTTCTGGCAGGAGGGAGATCCGCAATTGCCGCTCCGAAGCCGTAATTGAACCTGCATAGACAGGTGGGTGACCTCTTAATGACGCAGCCTCTGGCAGTTCTTAACGATG